>NZ_DAMDAY010000002.1:8833-62045 GCF_032093475.1 Lysinibacillus sp.
TGGATACTCATTTGCGCGTGTTGTCGTACTAGATTGTTGCTCTGTTCTTTCCACTGTTGAAAGATCACCAACAGTTATGGCTTCACCTGTTAAAGGGTTTACCGAAACGATTAAATCAGCAATGCTTTCTGGTGAAGATAATGTACTTACAATACGTGTTGTTAACATCTTGCCATCATCTGTTGAGACAGGATCACCAGGAAGAGAAACATTATTGGCTTGAACTATTTGCACAATGTCTGTTTGTGTTAGACCTTTTTCTACTAGCTTTGCTTCATCTAATATGATTTGTATTTCCTCTATCAATTTGCCAGAAACATTTACACTAGCAACACCCTCTGTCCGTCGAAGCTCTTGCTCTAAGTCCTCCGCTAACAAACGCACATCTACATTTTTATTTTCAGCACGCAATGATAGTTGAATAATAGGGAATTGTGATGGATCAAATTTTAAGAAGCTAGGCTTCCCTGCATCATTTGGCAGTGGTGTCATATCTATTCTTTGAAGAATATCAAGTTGGACATCTTCCAGGTTCGTAGACCAATTGAACTCAAGTACAATTAAATTAGAACCTTCTTGAGAGGTTGATTGGATTTTTTTGATACCTGGTAAGGTGGCAAGTGTAGCTTCTAAAGGCTTTGTTATCTTCTCATTTACCTCTGCTGGACTTGCACCAGGATAAGAAGTGACAACAACACCAATAGGGGGATTTAACTCTGGAATTAGTGTAATTGGTATTTTTAATAAAGATACGCCTCCTAGTAAGATGACAAGAAGCATTGTAACAATAGTAAAGACGGGTCTTTTAATTGAAAAATGACTAATATTCATATAAACAAACTCCTTTTTCTACCTCTTCCTTTCAGGATAGCCGAAAAGGAGATTATTTTATAAATAGACTAAGCTCCCTTCGAGTAATTTGTGTAATATATTTCCTCATACTGTTTTATTCTACAAACAGTGTCAATTTCCCTTGCAAAAAAACACGAATCGCAAAATTGTCGACTCGTGTTTCACTATTATAAAAGACTATATAGTTTAATGTTTTCGTTTTTATCTGCAAACCAACGCATAGCAAATTCATTTTCAAATAGGAAAACAAGATTGTCAAATCGGTCTTTCACTAGCATAGATCGACCTGAAGACATAGACTCTTTCACGTCCTCTTCATTTTCAATCCAACGTGCAATTTTTGAACCAATTGGCTCCATCTTCACTTCAACATTATATTCATTCTTCATGCGATGCTCAAATACTTCGAATTGTAATTGACCAACTGCTCCAAGAATAACTTCCTCTGTATGCAATGTTTTATAATATTGAATGGCGCCCTCTTGTACCAGTTGTAAAATCCCTTTATGGAATTGCTTCGACTTCATAACGTTTTTCGCTGTGACACGTACAAATAACTCTGGTGTAAATTGTGGTAATTTCTCAAATTGGAATGTTTTCTTACCACCTACAACCGTGTCACCAATTTGATATGTTCCTGTATCATATAAACCGATAATATCACCAGCAACGGCTTCATCCACAGTCTCACGGTCATCTGCAAGGAATTGTGTAGATTGTGTTACTTTAAATGATTTACCTGTACGAGATAGTGTCATATTCATACCACGTTCAAATTTCCCTGAAACGATACGTACAAAAGCAATACGGTCACGGTGTGCAGGATTCATATTCGCTTGAATTTTGAAAATGAAACCTGAAAACTCTTCATGTTCAACAGGGTCAATAAATTGCTCATCTTCCGTAATTCTAGGTTGTGGTGTCGGTGCAAATTGTAAATACGTTTCTAAAAATGTTTGCACACCAAAGTTTGTTAATGCTGAACCAAAGAAAACAGGTGTCAATTCCCCACGACGAATTTTTTCCTCTGAATATTGATTCCCAGCCTCATCAAGCAACATAATATCGTCCATTGCTTGCGAATAGTAATAAGTTACTTTCATCGGGTGCTCCACAGCAAGCTCTCCATTGTCGTCAATTGGTAGGAAACGTTCAGCTTCTTCCGTACGGAATTGCTCTATGCGCTTATTGTATCGATCATAAATACCAAGGAACTCTTTACCCATACCAATTGGCCAGTTCATTGGATAGGCATGGATTCCAAGAACTTCCTCAAGCTCTTCAATTAGCTCAAGTGGCTCTTTCCCTTGACGGTCTAATTTGTTAATAAATGTAAAAATAGGAATACCACGCATTTTACAAACTTTAAATAGCTTTAATGTTTGTGCCTCGATCCCTTTGGCAGCATCTACTACCATGACAGCACTATCAACAGCCATTAATGTACGATATGCGTCCTCAGAGAAATCTTGGTGACCAGGTGTGTCTAAGATGTTTACTCGTGAACCGTTATAATCAAATTGCATAACTGAAGAGGTAACTGAAATCCCACGTTGCTTTTCAATTTCCATCCAGTCAGATGTTGCAAACTTACCTGTTTTTTTCCCTTTTACTGTCCCTGCGTCACGAATGGCGCCACCAAATAGTAAAAGCTTTTCTGTAATCGTCGTTTTCCCAGCATCAGGGTGACTGATGATGGCAAAAGTACGACGCGATAGTATATCTTTTTCTAAATTTGAATTCATCTCGTCATTCTCCTTTTTTCATACTTAATAATAATAAAAGAAGACTTGCCTTTCGTACAACCTTTTTACATGAAATCTCCAAAAAGAAAACCCTTTAGTTACAACTAAAAGGGTTTCCAAGGATTTTCTCTTTCATTAAACGAATTTTAATCGGCCAGCTTCTATTGCAATTTCTGCATCACTATGTGGGAATTTTGTATTCTCAATGATTTGATAATCCTCATGGCCTTTTCCAGCAAAAATAATCATGTCTCCAGGTTCTGCAACCTCTATGGCATGACGAACAGCCTCTGCACGATCGCCAATACATGCATAATTATCATGAAGCATCCCTTTAGCAAGATCACTTGTAATACTATCATAGTCTTCATAGCGTGGATCATCTGTCGTCAAAATAACATACTCCGCAGCTGACGCTTTCTCAGCCATCGCAGGACGTTTTGATTTATCCCGATTACCACCTGTTCCAACTAAGAATATTAATTTGCCCTTTTTATAAGGCTGCGCTGCTTCAATCGCTTTTTCAATCGCGTCTGGTGTATGAGCATAGTCAATAAACATTTGCACTGGAAGATCTGAACATACTTTTTCCATACGTCCTTTGACAGGTGGTAGTTGTTCAATTTGCTCAATAATAGTTTCCATAGAATAACCTCGTGCATAAAATGCAACCATTGCCGCCAACACATTGTAAATATTGAATTCACCAAGTAAATTCATTTTCACACGATAAATTCCCTCTGGCATTTCCACATCAAATGATGTCATATAATCGTGATATTCACAATTAATGGCACGGAAAT
Source organism: Lysinibacillus sp. (assembly GCF_032093475.1). NCBI lineage: Bacteria > Bacillati > Bacillota > Bacilli > Caryophanales > Bacillaceae > Lysinibacillus > Lysinibacillus sp. The sequence continues at coordinate 12,234 of NZ_DAMDAY010000002.1, forward strand.
CTGCCGTTTCGTTTTTTAAACCATATGTCCACACTGGAAATGGTGTCATCGCTGCATACCGCTCTGACCAGGCATCATCTGCATTTAACACAACAAATTTATTCTTTTCTAAATCTTGTCCAAGTTGGGAGAATAATAAGCCTTTTGCATGGCCGTATTCCTCCATCGTACCATGGAAATCAAGATGATCATGCGTTAGATTTGTAAAAATAGCAACATCATAATCAACACCTGCTAAACGTCCAAGTGCTAACCCATGTGATGAAACCTCCATTGTCATTAACCGACAGCCTTCCATTTTTGCTCGAAAAATCATTTGCTGTGTCGATAGCGCATCACTCGTAGTATTGGCTGATTCATATAAAATACCATTTAAATTAAAGCCAATTGTACCAGATAGGGCGGATTTTTCACCCATCCCATGCATGATATTTTGTATAATCCCTGTGACGGATGTTTTACCATTCGTTCCAGTTACCCCAATCATCGTAATGTCCTTAGAAGGATAATCAAAGAACTTTGCTGCAAGTAAGCCTACTGCGCGATCTGTATCTTTTACAATTACTTGTGCAATCGACTCTCCTAATGGTAATTTTCGTTCCGTTACCACAATTGTTGCGCCACCATCAACAGCTTTTTGTGCATAATCATGCCCATCCACTGTGTAGCCTTTGATACAAACAAACATGCTATTTGGTTGCACACTTCTAGAATCCACTACGATATCACTAACTTGATCTGGCAGTACGCCAATTATTTTTTTCAAAGGTAATGCGCTTAACAATTCCTCTGCATACATTTCATAGTCCTCCAATCAATCTCTACACTCATGTCATCATTTTTGAACATTCGACAAAAAACGACAATATGAATCCCCCCACGTTCTATTGAACTTATTTTACTACTTATTTCACGATAAATAAAATGCCTCCGGTCTGTTTTTTTAACGAAAACGCTTTCATTTGAAGAAAAAATCCTATTTTCCTCGAAATTTTCATTTATAATCACAAATCGGCATTTTTCGACATTTGAAGGATGGTTTATTAGAGAACAATTTTACATGCACATGAGGCTTATAAAGGGAGACATCCAAAGATATCTCCCAAATTAATCTATTTCATAATGGATCGTACAATTTTCACTTTTTGTTTATACGGTGGGAACAATACATTCGTCTCGAGCTTGGAGGATTTCTTTAAGATAGATTTAGGGTGTGTAAAGTTTTCAAAGCTCGCTTTCCCATGGTAAGCTTTCACGCCAGATGGTCCAACGCCACCGAATGGTAAGTGTAAATTTCCAACATGGGTGATGGTATCATTTATACATCCCCCACCAAATGGTAATTCCTCTAAAAAATATTGTATTGCTTTTTCATGTTCCGAGAAGAAATACGCCGCTAAAGGCTTTGGTAACTGACGAATTTGATGAATTGCAAGTGGTAAATCATTATACATCATCACAGGTAAGATAGGACCAAAGAGTTCTTCTTGCATAGATGGACTTGTCCATTTTACATATTCGATGATTGTTGGCTCAACATATAAATCATCACGATCAATTCTTCCACCAAATGTAATGGCATCGCGTTCTTCCCTAATAATTTGCTGTAGTCGATCGAATTGTCTTAAATTCACAATCCGACCGTAATCAGGACTTTTCAAAGGATTTTTGCCATAAAACGAACGGATAGTTTCTTTTAATATTTTCATAAAGCGGTCATAAACATCTTTATGAACAAGCAAATAATCGGGTGCCACACACGTTTGTCCAGTATTTGTGAATTTGCCCCATACTATTCGCTTCGCTGCTACTTCAAGGTTAGCTGTTTGATCGACAATCGCTGGACTTTTACCACCAAGTTCTAAGGCAACTGGTGTCAAACGTTCTGCCGCTGCCTTGGCTACTACTTTTCCTACAGCTACGCTGCCTGTAAAAAAGATATAATCAAATGAAGCATGAATCAGAGCTGTAACTTCTTCTTTCTCACCTTCAACTACACGTACAAAGGAAGGATGGAATGTTTCTTCAATTATTTTTTTGACGATAGAAGCTGTGTGTACAGATGTTTCTGACGGTTTCACAATTGCTGTATTTCCTCCAACAATGGCACCAATCAGTGGCTCCATTACGAGTTGAAAAGGATAATTAAAAGGTCCAATAATTAAAGTAACACCATATGGTTCACGAACGATAAAACTTTTACCCATCTGATATTGAATCGGTGTTTTAACTGCTGTTGGCTCCATCCATTCTTCCACATGCTTCACCATATATGAGATACTATCTAATACAATACCAATTTCTGTTGCATAGGTTTCGAATTCACTTTTACGCAAATCTAAATACAACGCGTTCAATATGTCCTTCTCATATTTTAAAATGGAAGCTTTTAATTTCTTTAACTGCTCTTTTCGAAATTTCGCACTTTTCGTTGCGCGAGAAAAATAAAATTGACGTTGCTCTGTTATCATATTTTCCACATCTTGAGACGTAAAATTCATCAATAAAGCACCCCTTTTTTAAAAATGGCATACATAGTTTTTTCGTTTTGAAACAAACTATCTTTGTCTATACGATACAACATCGAGAGGCAAAAATCCTCTTTCTGCATCAGGGGGTGAACTGGCTTTATGTCAAAATAAATGTTTTAGTTTTTTCATCTCGGGAAATATACAACTACATATTAAAACCGAAACGGGGGCGTAGATGAATGACAACAACAACTGGAACATGGTGGGAGTCCATTTTTTCTGGACCATTATCACATGGAATTTGTGAAGAAAAGATAGCGCTATTGCAAGATGAAGCTTTCTTATATCTCTCTACAACACCTGTAGAGAATGATGAAAATTCAGAAGTTAATTAAAAAAAGCGCATTATAGGGAGGACTATCCTTATAATGCGCTTTTATCATGTTTAAATACTGCTAATTCGATTGTGCGGGTATTCGCCTCGCTTCCGCGGGTATTCCCCTCACTTCCGCGCGTATTCGCTTCGCTTTCGCAGTATTTGCCTCACTTCCGCGGGTATTCACTTTACTTCCGCGCGTATTCGCCTCGCTTCCGCGGGTATTCGCCTCACTTCCGCGGGTAATTGCCTCGCTTTCGCGGGTATTCGCTTCGCTTCCGCGGGTATTCCCCTCGCTTCCGCGGTATTCGCTCCGCTTCCCCAAGTATCCAATCCTAACGTCTAAAGATATTTAATAAATATTTCGTTGCCAAAATCGTTGTTGAGCAATGGCATCTACAAACTTTTTTGCAAAATCTTTATTACCAGTAGCTAACACAATACCTGGCCCTACATTAGCATTCGACATATTGAAAAATGTTGTGCCAGTTGTAGCGAAACCTATTGGCTTATAATGACGATAGGCTTCATTTATATAATTGACGATATACGTATTGAATTTTGCTTGATTACTTCCCTTAACACCAACAACATATAACGAGTCAAATAATACTGCATCGGTTGTGATAAAGGTGTCACTTGCCGTTAATTGAACACCGTTATTACCTGTGACAACACCTAAACGATCAGAGATAATACTGTAGCGTACACCTTGTCTTGTTAAGTATTTTAATACTTCACCGACCTCATTGGCATCAAAGCCATCCCCAATTAAGACCCCTACTTTAAGTGTGTATGGTAATTTAATCGTATTGGCTTGACTAAGTGCAGGTGAGGAGGCTGTAACCTTAGACTGTTCTCCAGTAGGGCGATTTACACCGACATTGTCCGCAACAATTGTAGCCATTTCTTTATCCACACGGACAAACATATCGACTACCTGCTGTCGAACTGCTTTGCTTTTTACTTTTCCAACTTCAAAGCTAAAGGCATCGATAATATGTTGTTTTTCGGGTGGGGACATACTGTTCCAAAATAGTCTTGCTTGTGAAAAATGATCATCAAAGGATTTACTTCGTGCTCTTGTAATTCGTCCCTCAACTTTTTCCTCATAATGAACGTACCCTCCTTCTCGTGCAGTAGAGGTAGCAGGCGTATTATTTGCTAGGGAATTTTTATGATAACTAACTCTTCCTAAGTTAATTGTCTGTCGACTAAAGCCATTTCGCTGATTATTGTGAACGGGACAAATCGGGCGATTAATAGGAATTTCTGTAAAGTTAGGTCCCCCTAAACGAATCAACTGAGTGTCTAAATAAGAGAAGAGTCGACCTTGTAACAGTGGATCATTGGTAAAGTCAATGCCTGGAACAACATTCCCTGGATGAAACGCAACTTGTTCTGTTTCCGCAAAGACATTATCCACATTGCGATTTAATGTCATCTTGCCAATTTTTTTCACCGGTACAAGTTCCTCGGGCCAAAGCTTTGTCGCATCTAAAATATCAAAATCAAATTTAAATTCATCCTCTGGTTCAAGTATTTGTACACCTAACTCAAACTCCGGGTAATCTCCAATTTCAATGGCTTCCCATAAATCACGTCGTTGAAAATCGGGGTCCTTCCCAGCAATAATTTGTGCTTCATCCCACACGAGAGAATGCACACCTAACACAGGCTTCCAATGGAATTTAACAAATCTTGATCTTCCTTTATCATTAACAAAGCGGAATGTATGCACACCAAATCCTTCCATCATGCGGAAGCTTCTAGGAATTGTTCGATCAGACATATGCCACATAATCATATGGGCAATTTCCTGATTGTTCGCCACAAAATCCCAAAACGTATCATGGGCTGAGGCTGCTTGTGGCATTTCATTATGTGGCTCTGGCTTGACAGCATGAATTAAATCAGGAAACTTCATGGCATCCTGAATAAAAAAGACTGGAATATTATTCCCTACTAAATCATAATTTCCTTCATCCGTATAAAATTTCGTTGCAAACCCGCGTACATCACGAGCTGTATCCATTGACCCCAAACTCCCTACTACTGTCGAGAATCTGACAAAGACAGGCGTTTTCTTTTTGGTATCCTGTAAAAACTTTGCCTTCGTATACTCTTTCATCGATTCATACAATTCAAATTCACCGTGCGCCGCAAATCCTCTTGCATGCACGACACGCTCTGGAATACGTTCATGGTCAAAATGGGTAATTTTCTCTCGAAGATGAAAATCCTCCATAATGGTTGGTCCACGAACTCCAGCTTTAAGGGAATCCTCATCATTGGACACCCTTAGCCCTTGATTCGTTGTCATTTTTGTTCCATCGTTCTCAACACGAAACGGCTCTAATTGATGATCCTTGGCATTTCCCTCTATATTTTTACGTTGATTTGGCTTTGAGTTATCCACGCAATCCCCTTTCAGTCATTACTACTATCGCTCCATATCCACTATATGTTTTTAAAAAATAAACATGCCTTCATTCGACAAAGCTCTCCTTCAAAAATAAAAGAGTAGGTTTCTATTCAAAAATAGAAAACCTACTCATCCTTAAAATATGTATCGTATCATTTCATGTATGTTACAGTAGGGGTTATCACGGCTCTCCGTCTTTCGAAGAGCCATCATGTCTGTGCAATTTTTAATGGCTACCTCATGTCGTAATGCTATGGGCGCAATGACGGACTCATCAGCCTTATGACGAAAATAACGACTGACGCCTAGATGCTGTTCCATTTTGTCATTTAAGACCGCACGAGGATACTTTTCTGTACTGTCAACTTCCTCAAAGTGCAAGAGTAACCACAATTCAAATGCTTCATTTGTATAGGCAATATGAATATTTTTTTCCGCGCAAAATTGATTGACTTCCTCTAATTGCCTTTCGGTTAAATCATCCTTATCAAATACAATCCAAACCTCATCAAAATATTGATAGCTAGAATCTCGATAAGCATGTTGAGCAAGCTTAATTGCGGAACGTTTGACGTTTTTTATTTTGACACTTACCATTTTAGAGCGTTTTAATATACGCATTTGTTCAAAATAAATTCTTTCTGTTTCACCTTCACAATAAATTAAAACGGTTTTACGTAATGTTCGGCTCCCTTGTTGACGTATTCTCACGGCTCCGATACCTCCGCTTCTTTTAAGTATTGGTCAGATAAATACTCATTGATGATAGGCGTTGCACCAAATTCCCCTTTTAGATAACGTTTTGCATATGAAAGATCTCCACGTTTCTTTTGTAAGTCTGCAAAATCAAATAAAGAGTACAGCTCCGATTCATTTTTAAAACTTTTATTCACAAACCAAATTTGGTCTGAGCGCAGCGGCTGATCTAGCAGTTCTATTTCATGACTGGTCACAATAAATTGATTATTCCTATTACGATGGCTGTTCATAATAGCCATTAAAAACTCACAAATTGATACATGGAATGCCGTATCAAATTCGTCTATCAGAATCGTCTTTCCTTTATCGTAAGCATCCACCATTACACAAGCTAAATGTAGCATTCGCACTGTACCTTTTGAATCCATTGTCCAATTAATCGTTTCTGTCCCTAACGGTGCACCGACTTCGTCAAATGATAAATAATGTAAATCGATATCTACTTCTTGAATGACTTCTGATGAATCAAATTCATAGCCGATCGTATTTTTCTCTCTGCGTTCCACACGTCTAGCTGTGACGTCTTGGATTGACAGATCTGCAATTTTTAGTAGTTTGATTACTTCCTTTTTAAAGGGTTCTTCTTCAAGTTTACGAATCAGAGGATGACTTGATAACCGATTTGCTTCATCAAGAAACAGAATTTTATGTAAAAACCAATCGAATATTTTTAAAGCATCTGGATCATTAAATACATGTAATACTGACAAAAAGGCGGTATTGTTGCGAGTATATTTTGTCAATTCCTGTGCTGTTGTTTGGGCTGTTGTATACGCATACTGTGTACCATCCCATTGTCTACTAAACAACTCCTCTTTTAATGACTTGCTTGTTTTCACAAGACGCTCATAGAGAACTTGTGATGCATTGTACTGGATTTCATAATCATATAAAGCCCCGTCTAAAAAAAGTGATATCATAAATTCTGTTGGTTTACCTTGCTGCCGCCCTAGCTTAAATGGTTGATAGGGTAGACGTAACTGTTTTACATTATTTAAATTTTCAAAATTAAATAGTAAGGTACGTAACACTTTTATAGCCGTAAATAGATTAGATTTTCCACTGCCATTTGGACCAAAAATAAATGCACTTTTCACAAGGCGCAGTGATTCAAACTGCATTGTGTGGGTATCCTTCCATTTTCGCAGACGACTGCCCGCTACCATTGAAAATAATGTATCATCTTTATAACTTAAGCAATTTTTTACTCTAAAATCTACAAGCATCCGTAAACCTCCGTCCACAACCATTTCTTTAATGAATTATTATACTATAGACATTGAAAAAGACATATTACGCAATGTAATATGCCTCCATTTTGAAGCGCCTTTAGCCACTTTTTTGTTGAATTTCTGCTAGTCTTTCATTTTCGATTGCTTGCAATGTACGTTCAATTCCCTCTGCAAAAGAAGTTTTAGGTCTCCAACCAATGGCCTTGGCCAATTTATCATTATTTAAGAAAGAATGTTCAATATCTCCTTCTCGTGCTGGGGCATATTGAATCTCAAGTGGATGATTTAAATGTTGGAGAAGTAAAATAACTTGGTGAATAGACCAAGCTTCATTTGTGGAAACATTATACGTACCTTGTAAACGGGCGGATACACCAGCATAAATAGCATCTGCTATATCATCGACATAAATGAAATCACGCGTTTGTTCACCATCACCATAAATGGTAAAGGGTTTCCCCTCCATACTGCTTTTTAACATACTTGGGATCACTGCTGCGTCGCCTTGCATTGGTTGTCTTGGCCCGAAAACATTAGCGAATCTGTAAATAAGAATAGGTAAACGATAATCTTTTTGCCATTTTTCACAATAGGTTTCGCCAATGCTTTTATTTAATCCATACATAGATATTGGTTCACAGACATCTGATTCTTCTAATGGCGGATAATGACTATCCCCATAAACAGCTGCCGATGAGGCAAAGACAAAGTGCTGAATTTTATATTTGGATGATAAAAAAAGCATTTGGCTAAGTCCAACTATATTTGTCAAAATATCTTTTACTGGCTCTTGGATGGATTGTTGTACGCTCGTTTGTGCTGCACAATGGACGACCACATCAAAGTGAATTTCTTTAAAAAGGTGTTCACAAACCTCATCCTCTACATTTAAGAGATAGGATTTATGCTCAAAGTCAACATTTCGCAAATGACCCGTACTTAAATTATCAATAATATAAACCGTGGCACCTTCTTCAAAAAAACGCCTTCCTACCGCACTCCCAATAAAACCATAGCCACCTGTCACTAATACATTCATCCTATCGCCCCCAAAAACAATATGATGATTTATATGCAGTATTTACTAAAAATATGCAAGAAACTTATTTGATAGTAATTTTTCCCACAATAGTATTACTAGACATTTTATTTAATAACCTTCTATGTTTTTATATAAAAAAAGCATGCTTGAATATTATTTCAAGCATGCCCGAATCCCTATTATTAAGCTGGGTTAATTTCTAATTCAACAGATACTTTAATATCTTTACCAACTAGAACTCCACCAGTTTCTAAAGCTGCGTTCCAAGTTAAGCCAAAGTCTTCACGGTTAATTGTTGTTTCAGCTTCGAAACCATATACTTCTTGACCCCATGGATTTGTACCTTTTCCATTGAACTCTGTATCAAATGTTACTGATTTTGTAACGTCTTTAATTGTTAAATCACCAGTTACTGCATATTTATCGCCTGATTTTTTAGTAATGTTTGTAGATTTAAACGTAATTGTTGGATATTGTTCAGCATCAAAGAAATCTGCTGCTTTTAAATGATTATCGCGATCCTCACTACGCGTATTAATGCTTGCTGGATCAATTGTAAAGCTAATGTTAGCCGTTGTTAAATCTGCAAGATCTGTTGCTTCAATATCTGCTGAGTAGCTGTCAAATACACCTTTAACTTTTGATACCATCATGTGCTTCACTTGAAAGTTAATTGCTGAGTGTCCTAAATCAATATTCCATTTTGCCATTTTAAATTCCTCCAATAAGTTGATTTTATCTCGATTTCGAGATATATTTTAAAATATGAAGCAACTACATAATTTATGTTACCCAAAATTTAATAGGATAAACATTTGTAGTTACTTTATTGTAAGAAACGAATGTAATTAATTACTTTCTGTAACCTACTATATATTAATAATTAAGTTACGTCAAGTAATTAAATAAAATTATTTAAAAAGGATGTCCGAATTTTCGGTACATCCTTTATCTTAGATTTTATTGCCTTGTACTATGAGACGATTCTCACTTTCCATCTTTAAATTTAAAATGATACATTATTTACTTAGCAAAAATCTCAAAAATACCTATCATAATAAGCAACCATCCTGATATCGCTGTTGAATGCTTACCAATAAACGTTTTTGAAAGTAAAGAGCCGCATCGACTACCCACTCCCACCGTTATAAACGAGAACACACCAATCGAAATAACAGTCCAAAGGGCAGATATACCATTAGCTCCAATAGCAATGCCTCCTGCTAAACAATTCGCTGATAAAATGAAGCCTAGTGCCATCGCCTCTCGAGTTGAAATCACTAAGTTTTTATCTTCATCAAATAATTCAGGATTTCCAGCTATCCGTTGATTAGAAAAATTTTTGGACATCAAGGTCCATATACCAATTACACACAATAGTAAACTTCCTAATAAATTGGCAGTATGCGGTGAAATATATTCAACAACCGTGCTGCCAGCTGTTACTGCAACATATGTGATAATCATTGACATGATAGCAATCACAGCATTTGATAAAATCGGAATTTTAACTTGTTTAACTCCATAAGCCAAGCCAATCCCCAAATTATCTAAATTTGCTGCAATTCCTATTAGAATAATGGTAACCCAATGCATACTAAGCCTCCTCAAAGCCCAATCTCCATTTTCACCTATCATATGTTAACGCTTGAAATATTTATGGGCAGCCCAATATAGCTTTCGTCGAATCTCATCTTAAAGGCTGAGTTATTTGAAAATTGCAATTTGACAAAAGTAACAACTTGTATATAAACTTAAGTTGTTACTTGTTAATTTAATTTTCACTAGAAAGTAAGAAAGGATGGTAAGGGTATATTTATGAGATATTTGAAATTATGGAAAATAGGATTAGCTATAGCATGTCTACTAGTTTTAACTGCATGTAGTTCAGCAGGTGCAGATTCAAAAAGTAGTAATAAAAATGCAATAAACTTAGCCTATGTTGAATGGGATACTGAGGTAGCTTCTACCCATGTAATAGGACAAGTTTTAGAGGATTTAGGATATGAGGTGACATTGACACCACTCGATAATGGCATTATGTGGGAAGCACTTGCAAACGGAGAAGTCGATGGTATGGTATCTGCCTGGTTGCCCCAGACACATGCCCCACAAGTAGAGAAATACAAAACTAAGATTGATAATCTAGGAGAAAATCTAACGGGTGCAAAGATTGGCTTAGTTGTTCCGAGTTATATGGATGTAGATTCAATTGAGGATTTAACAAACCAAGCTAATCAAACTATTACTGGTATTGAGCCAGGAGCTAATATGATGGCCACAACGGAAAATGCTTATAAAGAATATAAAAATCTGGAAGGCTGGAATGTATTGACCTCTTCAGCTGGGGCAATGACGGCTGCCTTGAGTCAAGCCATCACTAATAATGAAGAAATTATCATTACTGGCTGGTCACCACACTGGATCTTTAATGCATACGATTTAAAATATTTAGACGATCCAAAAGGTTTATATGGTACGGAAGAGTATATTGGTACCTTTGCTCGCAATGGCTTAAAAGAAGATTCCCCTGAAGCCTACAATGTCCTTGATCGTTTCCACTGGACCCCCGAGGATATAGAAAGTGTGATGTTTGATATTATGGAGGGAATGAGTGCCACGGAAGCTGCAAAAAAATGGATTGACAACAATCAGGACAAAGTAGCCGATTGGACACAAGACGCAAAAGCATAAATGAAAAAATCCATTTACTAATCACTAGTAAATGGATTTTATGTTGTTAAAAAGGATGGTGTCACTAGCAAATAAAGAACGTTTGGCAAGGACTAGTTGATTTTTGTTCCTTTTTAGTCAATGACTTCTGGATGGAAGCCATCTTTTTGGAAGTAATCATCATGTGACCAAATATTTAACTTTGCCTCTTGTGCCTTTTGTTGAATAGCTCTGAAATCATCTTCAAATGTATTATTTGGTTTATGGATATAACGTACAACAGCAAGACCTTCATCTAATAAGGACTCCTGCAAGAGCTAATTTTCTGTTTCGGTTCCAACAACATTCGCCTCATTTTTTTTTACAGCATTTAGCTGGGCATCGCTTTTTTGAGGAAACAGTCATGAGAAGTTGAATTTTCCGTTTGGCACCATTAATATTAGTGGCTTTCTTATTAACTTTTTTTAACCCACCACTTATTATTATAGTAGGAAATTCTTTAAATAAATATTTTATATTTGTACATATTTTACCTAGACTATGCCCTTTATGATTTTTCAAGGTAAGAATTTTAATTGTTGTATATTTTTCTACATTTTAAAATGAAGAGGTGTATTTAATGAACCTAAATCTCAAAGCATTGTTTCCTTCATATCAGTATTATCGAACAAAACCAACTCAGCTACCAAATAGCACTTTCATTTTCTATCATCATCAAACTAAAGAATGGTTTTCTGTCTCCAAGCATGAGGTTACACAGCGAGATTACCAATGGCTTACCGTTTTCTATACTGAAGTTACCTCGTCACTATTTCAGTCATCGGATACTTGGTACAACTTTATTTATTCAAATGGTAACATACCATCTAATTTATCCTTTAACAAAGCTCGAATTATTCAACTAACTTTTATAAACGAAAACCCTCCTTTAGAGGAATTAAAAGAAGCACTTTATAATTTTTTTCAGGAAGATACGATATTAATACAAGTTGCTACTAATCATTTTTTACTTATGGAACCTGCGAGTCGTTCAATGAATGAGAAAGAAGATTTCATCGCACTTATTCGTACCATTGAAACAGATTTTTATATCAGAATCCATTTGTATGTGGGTGAGTATTATGAAATCAACAAAGAGTTCCCAATTAAATTCCAAAGAGAAGCTCAATGGTTCAAGGAATGCTTAAATTTAAGATTCGCTGAACCTTATTATTCATTTCAATCAATATTTCCTATTTTTTTAATACAACAATTGCCTGTTTCTATACTAAAATTTATAGAAGAACAAATTATTATACCTTTGAAGTCTGACAAAGAATTACTTGATACTGTTAAAACTTTTTATGAATGCGGTTTAAATATTACGTTGACATCCAAGGAACTACATATGCATCGCAATACATTAACTTATCGTTTATCAAAATTCCAAGAAATTACGAATATTAACACGAAAAATTTAGATGGTGCTATACTTGTTTACTTTGCTAGTTATCTTTGGTCATCTTTACAAAATGCACAAAATTAATTGACTGAAAATTATGCATTTTAAACATTGGTTTTCTTCTTCACTTTCTTTAAACTGTAAAAAAAGAACAAAGGGGATTGAACATGGAGAAGATTATACTTAATAATATTTATAAAATATATGACGGTGGTGTAACGGCTGTATCCGACTTTAATTTAACTATTCAAGATAGAGAGTTTATTGTACTTGTTGGTCCCTCGGGTTGTGGGAAATCAACAACATTGCGTATGATAGCCGGCTTAGAAGAAATTTCAGAAGGAGATTTTTTAATTGATAACAAGAAAATGAATGATGTGCCTTCAAAGGAACGTGATATTGCAATGGTTTTTCAAAACTATGCACTCTACCCACATATGACGGTATACGACAACATGGCATTTGGCTTAAAGCTTCGAAAATTTTCAAAACAACAAATTAAGGAACGTGTCCACAATGCTGCAGCCATTCTTGATTTAGAAAATTATTTAGATCGCAAGCCAAAAGCTTTATCTGGAGGTCAGAGGCAAAGAGTCGCCCTAGGTAGAGCAATCGTCCGAGATGCTAATATTTTCTTAATGGACGAGCCATTGTCCAATTTAGATGCAAAACTACGCGTACAAATGCGTGCAGAAATTACCAAACTTCATCAGCGTTTAAAAACAACTACAATTTACGTAACACATGATCAAACAGAAGCAATGACAATGGCAACACGCCTTGTTGTGATGAAGGATGGTATTGTTCAACAAATCGGTACGCCTGAAGAAGTATACGGCTTACCTGAAAATAAATTTGTTGGCGGTTTTATAGGCTCTCCATCAATGAACTTCTTTAAAGGGGTTTTCCATGAAAAGGGATTTCAAATAGGTAATATTTTATTAACTATTCCAGCAGAAAAATCTAAGTTATTAAAAGAACAAGGCTATTTACAAAAAGAACTGATTCTCGGCATTCGTCCGGAGCATATTTATGAAAATTCTTCAGTAATTTCTGAACTGCCCCTATCGTCTATCGAAGCTATTATTGAAGTATCCGAATTAACGGGTGCTGAGCTGATGTTACATGCACAGTTAAATGGACAACCCTATATTGCACGTGTTAATTCTGATAAAAAAATCACACAAGGTCAAGTCGTAAATCTACTAATTGATATGTCTCGAGCGCATTTCTTTGACTTAGAAACAGAAAAACGGATTCGTTAGGAGCAATAAATTGCACAAGTATTATCTTCAAAGATAGGGATTCAGACAAATTGTCTGTTCCCCTTCTTCGACTTTTTCAACTTAAACTGGTTTACAAGTTGTGCTGGTCCAATTTTAGAAAATAACCAATAATTATTTTCACAACAAATATTTTTCCCTTTCTAGATGAAACTTTGCTAGTACTTTTTATTAGAAAAGACAGAAATTAATCAACAAAAGCTTTGATAATAAAATTCTAACTATTTTAACAAAGATTCAAATGCTACCTCTTGTGAAATAAAATACAATTTTCTACACATTATAAAAAAAGATATAAATCCTATTAGCTTCAGCAATAAATAAAAAACCAACTTTCTCATTACTTTTGAAAAAGTTGGGTTAAATTTTCTTATTCGTGTAAATCTCTATTTTCCTTAAGTATCTTTAAGGTAAAATCTATACTATGCTTTTTTATTTCAAGGCTGCACCGTATAGTCCAGCATCACTTTTATGAATACTGCTACCTATAATTTGTTCTTTTCCCTCAAAAGGTGTGTTTAATAATCGTTGCTGAATCTTTTCTTTAATCTGCTCTATAATTTTCGGGTGGTGATTAAAAAAACCTCCACCTAACACTATGCTATGAGGGTCAAGCATCAAAATCATTTGATGCAATTGTTTAACCATGCAATAAATTAATTGTTGCAAAATCTTATCGATGATAGGGTCTCCTTTGTAATAGAGTTCCATCATATCTTTTAATCGGATTTCCGAATTCCCCAGTAACGTTCTTCCCAACTTTTCTATAGCAGGTCCTGCGACACTTTCTTCTAATGTTTCTCCATTTTTACCTACGATATTAAAACCTATTTCACCAGATAATCCTGTTCCTCTTAGAAATTCGCCATTTACTACAGTACAACATGATATTCCAGTACTTAATGTTACATATATCATTGTTTCTTTACTAAATCCTCTAGCATTATATTCTCCCCAGGTTGCCATGTTAACATCGTTATCAATCATTATCTGCGCATGTGCAAAAATTTCAAACAAACGCTCATAAATCGGGAAATTACTCCACGGTATATTATTTTGATAAACCGCTAGACCTTTTTGTATATCAACAATCCCAGGTACACCAATACATACTTTAGAGACTTCATTAAATGAAATTTGCTTCTCTAAACAGAGAATTTTAAAACTATCAATTAAACACTGGTATAAAGCTTCCCTATTTGAAACGTCACTAGGTACATCTCTTTTAATTACTAACTGCTGGTTTTGATTGAATAAAGCCGTGGCTAATTTTGTTCCACCAACATCTGCTACTAAGATATTACCCATTATTCCACCGCCAGTCCCTCGCTAGAAATTTCAATTTTCTGAAAGTAAAAGTTATCCTTATGCCTAAAATTCAATGACTATGCGTTTGTTATGATAGATTTACGACTTGCGTTAAGTTACGTGGCTTATCTGGATTACAACCTTTAAATATAGCACTTTGATAAGCTATTAGTTGGAAGTATGGAACAGCTTCTACTAGTCTATTCAAATCATCTACTTGATTTGATAAATTGAGAATTAAATCTGCTTGTAATTCTTTTGAAACTATACCTATGACAACAACAAAACCTCCAAGCTTTTGAATATCTTTTATTAATGCCTGATCATATTCCTTAGTTTCATTTTGTGTAAATAAAATCACAACTGTTTCATGATCTACAATAGAAATTGGACCATGTCGGAATTCTAAATTTGAGTAGCTTTCGCATTCAGTTTGTGTCATTTCCTTAAGCTTTAATGTCGCTTCTTTAGCCAACCCATTATATGCACCTGATCCTAAAAATATAAAACGTTTTTTTGTGGCATCCTCTGTTACCTGTAATAGCTGTTTTCCATTACCTAATGCCGATTTAACAAGTGCAGGAATTTTTTCTAGTTGTTCCATCATATCCGTTCGTCGGCTAATTTTCGCTGCATATAATTGGAGAGCATATAACATATTAGAAAATGATTGAGTCATTACAACACTTTTTTCTGATATATCATTTAAAGCGATTAATTCATCTGTCAATTTAGCCATAGGAGTGCCACCATTACATGTAACTGCCATAGTACGTATTTTTTCGTCACCTTTTAGATGTTCTAATGACATAATTATTTCCGAAGTTGTTCCGGAACGTGAAATTCCAATAATAAGATACTTTTTATTCTTTAGAATATACGTTTCAGTGTGTAAGAATAATTCAGATGCAGGTACTGCAATAGCAAACTCTCCAGTAACAGCTTGATAATAACGTGCTGCTGCAATAGCTAAATAAAATGATGTACCACATCCGGTGAATAGAACTACATCTACAGCACTTTCATTAAATGTAATTGATTGAACAATATCTTTTGTTTTTTCTAACTTTTGATCTTGTGTCATAATCTCATTGTAAGTGTACATAAACAAATCCCTACTTCTCTTATATTTTAGTTATTTGTATTTCGTCTAAGAGTCTTTCAACAGCCTCTCGTTGTACTTTAGCAATCTCTTTATTCTCTGCATTCGCAGAACCACATGCGACAGCCCATTTATATGCCTCTGTATGGTCTGCACCAAGAGAGAGTTTATAAATAAGCCCTCCTAAAAAGGCATCGCCACTTCCAACTGTATTTTCAACATGTATTTGTGGTGCATTAACTTTGTAAATCCCTAACGAATTAACAAATAAAGCACCTTGCTCACCCAATGAGAAACACACATGTTCAATTCCTAATTTTTGTAGTTTTATACCAGCTTGAACTAAGTCTTCTTGAGTCAGAACTGACTTACCAATCAATTGAGCAATTTCATCCTCATTAGGCTTAATAATGAATGGTAATGCCTTAACACCTTGTCTCAAAGCATCTCCACTTGTATCAAGTGCGACTCGAATACCCTTTTCCTTTAATAAATGGATAATTGTCGCATATGCTTTTTTTTGTACACCTTTAGGTAAGCTTCCTGACAACACAAAATAAGTGGCATGTTCGGCTTGTTTCACAACCCAATTAAGCATTTTCTGCCATTCATGTTCTTGAATAGTTGGTCCTACCTCTAAAAGCTCCGTCATTTCCTTCGTTTGCTGATTAATAATGGTTAAACAAATTCGATTTTCTTCCTCTATTTGTATGAATTCTGTTTGTAAATTTTCGTCCTGTAAAAGTTCAGTTATTTTACTCCCGTTTAATCCGCCTACAAAACCGCCAATAGTCACTTCACCACCAAGTGCTACGATAACACGGGCTACGTTAACACCTTTCCCCCCACCTTGTTGTGACTTCTGTAATACACGATTAGTCTGACCAACCATTAAAGAATTTACCTCATGCACTTTGTCAATAGCAGCGTTTAAGGTTAATGTAGTAATCATTTTTGTAACATCACAATCTTTTGCTCTACTAATTCAATTAAAGATTCACGTGCTGGAAGGAAATATTTTCTTGGATCATTTTCTGTTGGATTATCATTAAAAAAAGCTCTTAATTGCTCAGCAAACAAGTCCTTTAGTTCCGTAGAAAAATTAACTTTTGCAATGCCATAATTCAAGGATTTACGCACATCTTCTTCTGGCACTCCAGATGCTCCGTGCATGACTAAAGGAACATTTGTAGAACGATAAATTTTTTGTAAAAGATCAAATTGCAATTTTGGCTTTTGTTTATACTTACCGTGTGCTGTACCAAATGCTGGGGCAAATGATTGAATTCCTGTAACCTTCACAAAATGTTCTGCTTCCTTTGGATCAGTAAAGAATGCAGTCCCCTCATTTACGCTCAAACTATCTTCGACACCACTGATTGTCCCCAACTCCGCTTCAACAGGCACATTTAAAGCACTTGCAGCTTCTACTATTTTTTTAACCAATATAATATTTTCCTCATAAGGTAAGGAAGAACCATCAATCATCACAGAGGTATAACCTGCTCGTAAACATTCCATAACAACCTTATAAGACTCACCATGATCCAGATGTAATGCTACGGGTACTTTTGCCTGTTCAGCTGCTGTTTTTGCAAGTGCAATCATATAAGGCATCTCTACATATTTATAGGTACTTGAAGTTGTTTGCAAAATTACAGGTGCACCTACTTTTTCTGCTCCAGCAATTACTGCTTTTATAATTTCTAAATTATGTGCCCCAAAAGCCCCTATTGCATAGTTATTTTTATAAGCGTCTTCTAACATTTCTTTAGTTGTCACTAATGGCATAATAGAATTCCTCCCTCAATGGGTTGTTGGTATAATTGAAAATATAAAAAGATTAAGCAAGCTATATTAATTTAATTCCGTATAAAATCGACAACGGTCTCCTCTTACAATCGAAATACAGAATTCAACTGGTTTTCCTGAAGTATCAAATGCAGTCCGTTCCAATAATAAAGCAGGTTTTCCAACATCTGTTTTCAATAAGTGCGCTTCATCTTTATTAATAAGTACAGGTTCAAAAGCTTCTCTAGCTCTTACAACAATAACGTTAAACCGTTCTGCTAATAAGCTGTATAAAGAAGAAGTAGTTACTTCTTGTAATATTTCACTATCCTTAATAATGCTTAAAGGTAAAAATGATGATTCCAAAATAATGGGTTCATTATCTGCAAATCGCAAACGCTTCATTTCTACCACTTGTTCGTTTTCCTCTAATTCTAAATTGATTCTAACCTTAGTCGAGGGATAAACCTTCTGTATGTCTAACACTTCATCTCTAGGATTTAAACCTTTTTCCTGAATCATGCGACTAAAACTGTAAAATCCACCAAGAGATTGTTCAAGTCTTGGCTTCGAAACGAAAGTCCCTTTTCCTTGTATACGATATAATTTCTCTTCCTTTACTAATTCCTCAATTGCTTTTTTTACTGTATTTCGGCTAACTCGAAACATTTCCATTAACTGATTTTCTGAGTCAATTTTATCACCCGGTTTCCATTCACCTGATTGAATTTTCGCAAATAAAATTTGTTTTAATTGGTGATAAAGTGGGATTACACTGGATTGATCTAACAAATGCATCTTTTTTCCTTCCTTCTCTAGGTTTTGTAATCAATATACCATCTATATAAAAAGATGCCTATTGATATATCAATCCTTTTCAAAGGCAAGTTTCCCTAAGCAAAAAGTTTTCTCCACTTCTCCTTCTTCATTCAACCAAACAACATCTGCATCTTTTCCAACAGCAATAGACCCTTTACGATTGTCCAACCCTAAATGGACTGCTTGGTTCAAAGAAACAAGACGAATTTGTTCAACGATTGAAAGTGAAAGACACTCTTCTATGTTTTTCCTTGCCGTATTCATATTCAATACACTCCCTGCTAAGGATCCCGTTTTATGTTGAATACATTGATTATTGATTACTTCTACTTCATTGCCGCCTAAATCATACATACCATCTGGCATTCCCTTTGCACGCATACCATCTGTAATAACTAGCAAACGGTGTAAGCCTGTCATTTTGTAAACCATTCGTAGTAAATCTTTATGAAAGTGGATATTATCTGGAATTACTTCAATATACACATCTTCTGATAAAAGTACTGCTCCTACAACTCCCGGATCACGATGATGAAGACCACTCATACCATTAAATAGGTGTGTTACATGAGTAATACCAGCTTTTAATGCATGGATTGCTGTATTATAATCGGCGTCAGAGTGACCAATAGATGCAATAACACCTATACTGTTTAACTCTTGAAGTAATGCAAAGTTGTTATCTTCCTCAGGTGCAAATGTAACAAGACAAATTAATTGAGTGGACTTATCGTACAAATATTTAAATTGTTGTACATTTGGCTTTAAAATAAATTCTTCTGATTGAGCGCCTTTTTTAGCTCGATTAATAAATGGACCTTCTAAGTGAATTCCTAACATTTCAGCTACTGCTGTAGGTTGATTGTTATAATAATAGGAAAGCGCCTCAATAGCCGCTTCAATTTCTGACAAAGGGCCAGTCATCGTTGTTGCTAAAAAAGCTGTTACACCTTCACTTGCTAAATGCTTTGCAATTTTAGAATAACAAATATGGTCAGCATCCATAAAATCATGTCCTAAAGCACCATGTACATGGATATCGATCATTCCTGGAATAATATAGCCTTCTAGTCGACAATCTATCACATTCTCTATCGATGCTAGTTGAGGACAGTTTTCCATTATATCAATTTCAGCGATTTTTCCATCTAATAATTCAAGGAATGCATTGTTTAAAATTTGATTTTCCAAAACAATATTAGCATTAATAATAAATGTGCTATTCATGAGGTTACCCCTCCCCCAGAACAGTTTGATAGATGGGTTTGTTCCTCTAATTCTAATTCTTTCTTAAACATCTGGGATGATATCCAAGATAAAAATAATGCAGTTAAACTAATACCAAAAAACGGTAATAGGCCAGGAATCAAACTATAAATTTTATATAATATAGCAAGTCCTACGATAGTGCTAATCATTTGTAATGGATAAGCTATACTAAATATGATCGAAGCAGTAAAGTACCGTAATGTTGGCAAATCATAATAGGTGTATAATTGGAAAATATTAACTATAATAATACCGAAAAGAATACTAATTGTAATAATCGAAGTTAGTAACAATAAACCAAGTATGCCATGAAATGATGTGATAATTTGGAAGTTAATAGATAAAAAATATCCAAAAACCAGTAAGATAATACCTATTTTATTGGATGGAATAAATTCTACTTTATATGTATTCCAAAAGATTTTAACTAATCGTTTTAAGACATCTTCCCCTTGTAACCTTTTACGTAAAGTGGTAAACATTGCGACGGTTGCTGGGGATATTCCAAATAAAACAAGTCCAAGTAAAGTGAGGCCTGTCCATAATAACTGTAACACTGCTAACAATGTGATCCACTCTACTACCCAGTACAATTTTCCTTTCCATCCTCCAAATACCATGTACTTTACCTCCTAACGATAGAGATTCAATTCAAACACAACTTTATATCATGCATATTATATTTTAAGTCTGAAAAGCTATAGCTTATCAACCACTAGATACACCAATAATTGAAGGTTTAGAAAATGAGGGTCACATAGGCCTTATTAACAAAAGTGAACATTTGGCTTATGCGACCTACTACATCTTGAGCTTGAAGGAAAACCTGTACCTAGTTATTTTGAACGGTCATATGCCCCCTGTGCTACTTCTAGATATTCTTGTAATCCCATCTTCTCAATTGTTTTCTTGTAGTCATTCCATTTATCAAAGCTTTCTTTACCTGTAATAAAGCTTGCCGTCATTTCATTTACATACGTTTGAATGTCTGTTAAAACTGCCGACACTCGATCATTTTCTTCTACTGTATAATTCAACCCTGGAATAATTTCCTCATCCTTCAACGCATATGGCATTACTTGATTAGCATTATTAATAGAATTTTCTTTCGCCTCTGCACCTTGGAAATATTTTTGTGTTACAATTCCAGGATAATAACCGCCCGGCCATGTTAAATAATCACTGATCGCTTGATCTAAGTTTTTGCCATCTGGATTGTTCGTAATATCCTTTACGTATTGAATAGTACCATCGGCATTTTCTTCATAAGTGACACCCTCAAAGCCCATAAAGAACATTTTAGTCCCTTCATCACCATATAAATGATCAATCCAGCGTACCATCGCTTCTGGATTTTTTGCTTTATCTGTTAAGACAAACATTCCTAAATTCCCAAGACCATTAGTCATCGCAGTAAATTGTCTATCTCCATTCGGTCCTTCTAAAACATGTGCACCAGTATAACCATCTAATTTAAATAACTCTTTTGGGTCCACTTCACTAAGCATACCAAACGTTCCTTTAGCTGCTTCTGCCGCAAATTTCTGAGGCTCTGTCGTAAATACATCTTTATTAATTAAACCTTCTTTGTAAAGTTTATTTAAGAACTCAAGTAATTGTTTATATTCGTCTGTCGTTGGCACGAAACGAAATTCCTCAGTACCTTCTTTAAAGTCTAAGTTCACATTCATCGTTCCTTGTTTATTCAAACCAAATGAACCTCTTAAATAATAAATAATTTGTTCGATACCATAGCCAGTCCCCCAGCCTTGTTCATCCTGTAAACCATTTCTATTTGGGTCATTTTCTTTAAATGCTTTCAATACTTTATACAAATCATCTGTTGTTTCTGGGGATTGTAAACCTAGATTATCAAGCCATTTCTGGTTAATCCATGGTGCCCCTACACGCAGTGATGTAAATTTCGGATCGTAAATTGTAGGGAAGCCATAAATTTTTCCATCTGCCATCGTCACACCTTGTTTTACAGATGGGTATTCATCTAATAGCTTTTTAAAATTTGGAGCATATTGTTCAATATAATCATTTAACGGTAAAAATACGCCTTGTTGACCATACTTGATTAAATCAGTTTTCGAAAATGCTGATGCAAAAAATATTTCTGGATAATTTCCCGCAGCTAAAAGCAAGTTCTTTTTGTCCGCTAATACTTCTGTTTGAACCGTTGTCCAATTAATATGGATGTTAGACATTTTCTCGTATTCTTCCCATAACATTAGATTGTTCCAATCTTGCGATGCGAAAAATTTTGCAGCAAAACCGTCTACTTCTATTTTCTCTTTTGTAATCGGCATACCCGTTGCATTCAAGTTATCAATATTGCCGGTTTTTTCTCCAGTTTCTTTTGTGTCAGAACATGCTCCTAGTAAACTCGTAGCTAACAGCAGGCTTGCAGCTAAACCATAAACATGCTTCTTCTTTATTTTCATTTTAATTCGCTCCTATTCTTTAACCTTTTAATGAACCAATCATTACACCTTTTACAAAATATCGTTGTAAGAATGGATAAAGCATTAACATTGGTAGGTTAGCAACGATTAAAACTGCGTACTTTAACCCTTCAACGCTAAGTTTTTGAGCTAAAAAGCTTTCTGACGTGGCTTTAATCATATCGTCAGCTTGTCCTTGAATTAAAATTTGCCTTAGGATAAGTTGAAGTGGAAACTTATCTTGATCTTGTAAGTAAATCAATGCTTGAAAATAAGAGTTCCAATGTCCCACTGCATAAAATAAAACCATGACAGCCATAACAGGTAATGATAGTGGTAGTACAATACTCCATAAAATACGGAAATTCCCCGCTCCATCAATCATGGCAGATTCCTCTAACTCATAAGGAATGGACTGGAAAAAAGTCCGCATAATAATGATGTTCCATACAGCTACAGCATTCGGAATAATCATGACCCAAAAAGTATTAATCATGCCTAAATCACGAATTAATAAATATGTTGGAATAAGTCCCCCACTAAAGAACATTGTGAATACCATAAATGCCATAATAAAGCCTTTTCCTTTTAAATTTCTACGAGAAAGTGGATAGGCTGCACAAATTGTCATGAAGATATTTAACAATGTTCCAAAAAATGTGTACTTCAGTGTGTTAACAAATCCATTGGTAATATCAGGATTTTGAAATACTTTTTGGTACGCCTCCACTGTAAATTCCTTTGGCCATAACCATATATCTCCCGAGATTACGTACTCTGGATTACTTAGGGAAGCACTCAAAACAAAAATAAGTGGGTACAATACAACAAGTGCTACAATTGCTAAAAAAATATAATTAAAGATTGTAAACGCTCGATCGCCCTTTGATTCTTTCATTTTAATCTCTCCTTTACCATAAACTTGTATCACTCACTTTTTTAGCTATCCTATTAACCATAATAAGGAGGATAAAATTAATGATAGAGTTGAATAGACCTACAGCTGCTGAAAAACTATACTGCGCTTCTAAAATCCCACTACGATAAACAAATGTTGATATAACATCTGACGCCGACATATTTAAGTCATTTTGCATTAAAAATACCTTCTCAAATCCTATTGCCATTACAGATCCTACATTTAAGATAAATAAAATTACAATCGTCGGCATAATTGCAGGAATATTAATATGAATGATTCTTTGGAATTTTGATGCCCCGTCTATCATTGCCGCTTCATGCTGTGCTGGATCTACGGCGGCTAGAGCTGCAATATATATGATAGAACTCCATCCCATCGTTTGCCAAACATCAGATAGTACGTATATTGATTTAAACCATGCTGGTTCTGATATAAAATCGATTGGTGTACCGCCAAACAACATAATTACTTGATTAATCATCCCATCTGACTTTAAAAATAGTAACAGCATACCAACAACTACTACTGTAGATAGAAAATGAGGGGCATAAATAACTGTCTGTACAAATTTTTTAAAACGAAGGCTTTTTACTTCATTTAAAAGCAACGCAATAATGATTGGTACTGGGAAAGATATGAGTAAAGTGAATACACCAATCCCTATTGTATTTTTTATTAAACGCCAAAAATAATAACTATCAAAAAAACGTTCAAAATGCTTAAACCCTACCCACGGACTCCCCATAATTCCCTTTGTAGCAATAAAGTCTTTAAAGGCAATTTGCAACCCATATAGTGGATAGTAATGGAAAACCAAAAAGTAAAGTATGACAGGGGCTAGTAATAAATAAAGCTCCCAATTTTTTTTGATAGATCTTTTCCATTCTACCAAGTGATTTTTCTTTACTTTTGATTGCTTTTTGAAAAAACGTTTTGTTTTAGATGATTTTTCTTCAACAGTTGTTTTATCTAAAAGCGTCATAAACTACACCCCCTATTTATCAATGTTGCAGAATTGTAGATTCCTGTAAGATCTCAATAACTTTACCTCCATTACGAATAGATTCTGTTGCCGCGCAACCTACTGCAACACTCATCCGTCCTGCAAATGGCGTAGTTAAAGGCTCTTTATTATAGAGGATGAGCTCTACAAAATCTTGAGCAATTTTTGGATCAGCCCCCCCATGACCTCCTTCCTCAGGCTTCATCTCGTAAACAACATTACTAAGTTCTTCCCAAGTATTCGACTTTCTCGTTTTTAAATAAATTTTATTATTTACATCATCATTTTCGATACGCCCTTTCGTACCAATGAAAGTATAATTTCGTGAATAGTCGGGGGTGAAGTGACATTGTAGATACGAAGCTTTTATGCCACCTTCCAATTCCATAATGAGCATATTATTATCCTCTACATCTATTTCTTCACGGAAAGCACATTCCGTAAATGTATGGGGAACATATTCTGGGCAAGTTTTTTTCTTATCACATGTCGGACACGTTAACGTATTTGGATTATCTCCACCATAATAATCCAAGCTCCCAAATGCAGATACCTTCGTTGCATATTTCCCAGAAATCCAATGAATTACATCTAAATCATGTGAGCCTTTTTGAAGTAATAGAGATGTTGTATTTTTTGAATTTCCGTGCCAATCGTGATAGTAGAAATAACCTCCGAATCCAACAAAATGACGCACCCATATAGCCTTTAATTCTCCAATGGCACCTGAGTCAATTAAGCCTTTCATCGTTTGATACATAGCCATATAGCGCATATTAAAGCCAATCATTAGATGCTTCCCTGATTTTTTCCATGCATCTAATATTCGATCGCAACCTTCCACTGTTATGGCTAATGGTTTTTCAGCATAAACGTGCTTCCCTGCTTTTAAGCAAGTAATAATATGTTCTTCATGCAAATAATCTGGCGATAAAACAGCTATTGCATCAATATCATCTCTTGATAATAATTCCTTATAATCCTTCGTTAAAAATAAAGGAGTATCGAATTTTTCCTGAAACTTATCTAATCGTTCTTGAGAGATATCAGCTAATGCCACTACTTCCGATTCCCCGTCAGGTTTATGCCAGTATTGTGCCAAACCCCCTCTTAAACCGGCTCCAATTACACCAATTCGTAATTTTTTCATTATAATTCCCCCTTTTATCTTACTTTTGCCCATGTATTTCGAAAACGTTTACAAATTAGACTAACTATCCATAACAACACAACTACACGTCAACACGTTGTAGGTACAAGTTAAATTATAAGTATGTAATGAATATTCTAAAAATTTAACTGGAATAAATATATAATTCTAACACTTAATATGTCAATACCCCAGGTTTTATCCGCCTGTATAAACTATTTGGTATCAATATGAGTTAACTCATTCAAAAAATTAGAAAGTATATCACTTCTTCAATAGCTCAATCCATTACACTTTTCTTTTAAAATAAATAAAAAATTCCGAAAATAAAGACTTCTATTGCCTTCATATAAAAGTATCCTATCTAGGAAGCTTTTAATTTAGAGACAGAACCTCTCCAATTGTTATTTTTTATAGCATCTACTTCCTTTTTGCAAGTTTTGAGTGCTAAATAGTTAACTTGAAATGTCGTTTTATTTGTATTTAAATCTACTAATTTACAAAAATAAAAATAGCAGAGTTTAGTGAAATACCAAACTCAGCTATTGAATTAGTGATGAACTTCATATTATCTTTCTGCTGCCTTAAAACCTGCATTTTCAGCCTCGACTACAGAACAGAATAGCTCCTCTGCTTTTACATCTTCGTAATTCTGTTGGCCAGGTAAATGATAAATTTTAGCACCTTTAGCATTGATATTCCCTTTTATATTACATTGTGATTTATTATTGTAGTTATTATTTTTATTTTCATCCTTACTATTAAATACTTCTTTTCTAAATCCTCTATCCGTTACATAATTCTCAACTGACCATATACCTATTGCCTGTTGTTGAGCAGTTCTTTGTACTGTTTCAAACCAATCAACATGTTTAGTATTTGGTTCGTATATATAAGCTACACGGGCAAGTCCATTTTTCAAAAGTTCTTCTTGAATATTAATACCTTCATCTGTGTAAACGTAAGCTAAAAGTCTCTTATATTTATCTCTATATGAAACATCAAATTCTAAGTATACTGTTTTTTTATCTTTTAATAATTGCTTAGTAAATTCTTTGGCTTCTTGGCCGAAAGGTTGTTCCCCTAAACTAGGATGATTAGTTTCAGGTGTATCAACTAATAGTAGCCTTACCTTCTCAGTTGAACCATTATATTGTATTTTCAATGTATCTCCATCTATTACCCCTTCAAGTGGAAATTCTTCAAAGGATTTTATATCGTGCTTTGAACCTGCTTCTTTAGAGGTTTCTGATACAATCTGATTCTGGTTGTCATTACGTATTGTAGTTTCTTCTGTACAAGCACTTATTAGTAGTGTTGAAAGCAATAATAAAAAGAAAACTTTTTTCATAAATTTATTCCTCTTTCCATATAAAAATGTTACTGTAATAAAAAATCTTCAGCCATTGTAACAACTGAAGATTTTCATACATATATTTATTTAAATATTAAATATAAAACAACAGCCAAAATTATTGTTCCACTAGTTATTAGTGTCTTAATATCTGATTGCTTCACTATTATCTCCCTCAGTTATTTATTTAAACTAATAATAACATGCCTTAGTTCCTTTTAGATAGATTCAGGAATTTTTCAAAATAAAAAGATTATGTACTGTAAATACATAATCTCTTAGGTATAGATATACGATATTTTACACATAAAACAAACGAAGATTTCTGAATAAAATTGGAGACATTATCTTTCCAAGCTATCACATTGATACAGCTACCCAATGATTCGGAGAGACCTCTACTAGTTGACTATTTTCTACTTCGTATCGAACTTTCATATCTTCTGTATGTTCTGCGTCATTATATTTCTGTTTCTCAATTTTCGGATCTGGAATTGGAATAGAGCGTAATAATGCTTGTGTATAGGGATGCTGAGGGTTAGCATACAACTCCTCGCTTTCCGCTAATTCTACAATTTTACCACCATACATGACTGCTACACGATCACTGATATGTTTCACCATTGATAAATCATGTGCAATAAATAAATACGTCAAACCTAGTTTATGTTGTAATTCCTTCAATAAATCAACAATTTGTTTTTGAATCGAAACATCTAGTGCTGATAAGGGCTCATCACAAACGATAAAATTTGGTTCCACTGCTAATGCTCTAGCAATACCTATACGTTGTCGTTGACCACCTGAAAATTCATGAGGATAACGCATAGAATGTTCTTTCTTTAAACCAACAAGCTCTAGCAATTCCTCTACTCGTTGTCGTCTCTCTTCATGGTTCTTTACTAAGCCATGAATATCAAGAGCCTCCCCAATAATATCTAGAATTTTTTTGCGAGGATTTAACGATGAATATGGATCTTGGAAAATAATTTGCATATGTCGGCGCATGGCCTTTAATTGCTTTTTCGTTAGCCTTGTTACGGGTATCCCCTGATACAAAACTTCACCGTTTGTAGGCTGATGAAGCTGTAGTATTGTTCGACCAGTGGTAGATTTACCAGAACCCGATTCACCCACCAGGCCTAGTGTTTCACCAGGGTATATATAAAATGATAAATCATTAACTGCTTTCAGCGTTTGACCTCGGCCTAATGAGAATTCCTTTGATAAATGTGTTACCTCGATTAGTGGCTTATGTTTATCAATACCCGCCTGAATATTGGCCATTTCTTTTGGCTGCTTTTTCTCATGTAGCTTTGGCAACGCATTCAATAATTTTTGGGTATACGGATGTTGAGCATTTGCAAAAATCTCTTCTGTTGTACCCTGTTCAACAATTTCCCCCTCTTTCATCACAATGATTCGATCACACATACCGGCAACAACGCCCAAATCATGCGTAATTAAAATAATAGATGTACCCATTTTCTTTTGCATATCTCGCATCAATTTTAAAATTTGAGCTTGAATGGTTACATCGAGTGCTGTTGTTGGCTCATCTGCAATAAGTAGTGAGGGGTTACATGCGAGGGCCATGGCAATCATCACGCGCTGACGCATACCACCTGAAAATTCATGAGGGTATTGTCGATACCGTTCTTCTGCATCTCGAATGCCAACAAGTTTTAATAATTCTATTGTTTGCTGATAGGCTTCTGTTTTTGACATGGACTGATGTTTGATTAAACTTTCAGCAACTTGATCCCCTATTCGAATAGTAGGGTTTGTAGAGGTCATCGGATCCTGAAAAATCATACTAATATCTTGTCCACGAATCCCCTCCATTTGTTTTTCACTTAATTCAGTGAGTTCTTGCCCTTTAAACACAATCGTGCCAGATTTCAGAAATGATGGTGGTGATGGCAATAAACGCATAATGGAACGTGCCGTTACACTTTTCCCACTACCTGACTCTCCCACAATTCCGAGTGTTTCACCCTTATTTAGATGGAAGCTCACGTCCTTCACCGCTTCAAATTCTGTCTCTCCTGTGATAAAGGACACGCGCAGATCATTGATTTCTAAAAGCTTTTCACTCATTCGACCCATCCTTTTTAAAATTAGTGATTGACTTACTTTCAAGTATAATCCATACTTTACAATACTGATAGGAATTATACAATATACCACTGAATATTTTATTTACGTTTGGAGGAAATGCATGGTTACTTCAAAAATTCATCTAAAACCAAAAGAATTTATTTTCTTTTCTATGGTTTATCAAAAACTAATGCATCAAAAGCCTTATCAATTCATTCTTTTTCTTTTTAGTATTTTAGTCCACCCTTTTACATACTTTATTTATCGGAAAAGGAATCATTCTAATACCTTTGATCAGGCTTTTGCATTGCGTAGTCAGCACTACCTGGAGAATGGATTGGTTGCCCATTGGCAAAAAGATTTCGAACAACAAGAAATAGCAAAGGCCAATTTTTTTAAAGAGGCAGTAGCAGCGTCACAAATTCAGGCAACAGCTAAGCAATTAGCTCAAGGAAAGCTCCAACAGCAAGTAGAGCAAGATTTACTTAAAGATGGCATAAAACAATTAACTTATGACCAATTTTTTATTCATCTACTAACAAACAAACGATTTGTTGCTCTTACCTTTCTACCAGCTGTTTTATTTTATGTAGTACTTATCTTATTTGCGAATCCATTCCTGCAATTTATCATTGAACGTATTTTGCAAAGCTTCATTGTTATTGTTGGTGTGGCTACTTTAGTATTTACTATTTTGTATTTATCACCATTCGATCCAGCAAGAAATCTTCTTGGAGTCGAAGCAACACCAGAGCAAATTGCAAACTTTAATCGGATTCACGGTTTGGATCAACCTTATTTATCTCAGCTATGGAACGCATTATCAGGCCTATTTACATTTGATTTAGGCACATCCTTTGCAGGTAAAGAAGATATTACGCACAGCATTGCTACTAAATTTCCTGTCACATTGGAAATAGCCGTTTTGTCATTATTAATGGCTATTGCAATTGCCATTCCAGTCGGTATTATTTCAGCAGTTCGTCCAAATTCCTATTTGGATTATACATTTATGTTCATTGCTTTAATCGGATTATCTATCCCAAGCTTTTGGCAAGGTTTAATTTTTATTTTGACTTTTGCATTAAAGCTACAGTGGTTTCCAGCAACCTATAATCCTCATAATTGGTTATCGCTCATCATGCCAATTATCGTCTTGGGAACATCTATTACGGCATCCATTGCCAGAATGACAAGATCGAGCATGCTTGAGGTAATACACGAGGATTATATTATTACTGCAAAAGCAAAAGGCTTAAATGAATTTAAAGTGATTTCAAAACATGCCATTCGTAATGCCATGATTCCGATTATTACGGTGATTGGACTTCTTTTTGGGGGTATGTTGGGAGGCGCATCTGTAACGGAAAAGGTATTCAACATTAGTGGGATTGGGAGCTATATCGTCGATAAACAATTTATCCCCGATATTCCGGCCATTCTTGGAGGCGTTGTTTATATTGCCATCACGATCTCAATTGTTAATTTAGTAATTGATATCATGTATGCCTTTTTTGATCCACGCATTCGCTCAAAAATGAAGAAGTCTTAAAGGAGGATCACCTGTGAAAAACATCTTACATGTCAAACTACTCTTGAAGATCACACAGGAATATGTCAATTCTCATTTTACTTTTGTCTTTTCCTTACTGTTTTCTTTATTGTTTCTAGCTTATAGCTATAATTTTTCAACCAATAGCTGGCGACAGGTAGTTCTGCTCTTTTTTATTATTTACGCTATTACAACGGCATATGTTGCCATCATCAATTTACGAATTAAAAAGGATTTGGCAAAGCATGGAGACATTCAAAAAAGCACCCGTCTACTTGGCTATCCACTGTTAGTAACTATTCTGTCAGGCAATATTTTTTCGACATCTTTTGCATTTATGCTTGTTTCGAAAAGAAAGACTGCAGAATATACTTTTGCTGCCTATGCCTTTATTACACAATTATTCATCATTGGTATTGCAGCGTTGAATTTATTTAAACCGTATGTAACAGATACCTTTTTACTTGCTATGGGTCTTTTCTTAGTACTTGCACTTTTTTATATCGTGATGGCTCTTGTATGTACAAAATATGTCACGCCGACTGAGGCACCAAAATGGATGCTCATCCCAGGTATTATTCTGCTATTAGCTACTTTTACTGGCAATCTATTTGCAACATTACTAGGCTATAGTCTTATTCAAAAGGCTCGAAAGGCAAACCCATCTTCTATAGAAAAGTGGCAAAAAATCTGGGAAAAAATCTTACGTAATACGATGGCGGTATTCGGTTTATTCTTCATTATTTTTATGTTTTCATTGTCCATTACAAGCTCTTGGACTTTTGATTATGACTTCGCAACAGAAAATAACTATGGTGCATTACTGCAAACTCCATCTTTAGATTATCCGCTAGGCACAGATAATTACGGACGAGATTTATTTTCACGTATTGTATTTGGGGCCCAAATATCATTAATCGTCGGATTTTTCTCAACAATTATACCAGCAATTGTTGGAGGCGCATTAGGAGCATTTTCTGGCTATTACGGTAAATCAACTGACAATATCATCATGCGAAGTCTTGATATTTTATATGCCATTCCTGGTATTTTATTAGCTATTGCTATTATCGCTGCATTTGGTGCTAATACGGTAAATCTTATTATCGCACTTAGTGTTGGAGCCATTCCAACCTATGCTCGTACAATGCGGGCCAATGTGATGCAGCTCGCTAATTTTGAATTTGTGGAATCCGCTAGAGCTTTAGGGGCATCTGATGCTGCGATTATTTTCAAGCACATCGTTCCCAATTCATTAGCCCCGATGATTGTAAAAGCAACATTAACAATCGGTGGAGCTGTTATTTCAACAAGTAGCTTAAGTTTCTTAGGACTTGGTATTGAGCCACATATTCCTGAATGGGGCAACATTTTAAAAGTTGGTAGTACGTACCTGGAGACACATTCATATGTCGCAATTTTCCCAGGTCTTTGTATTATGCTTCTTGTTCTCTCCTTTAACTTCTTAGGAGACGGTTTACGAGATGCTTTAGATCCAAAAACAAATTAATTGGAGGTAACTATGAAGAAATTACTTGTATTTTTATTCGTTGCAGTACTAGCTTTAGCTGGCTGCGTACAAACAAAAACTGACGTAGAAGGCAGTAAAGATTCAAAAGATAGTGACAAGAGCAATGGCAAGGTTGCTATTGAAGTATTAGGAATGGCAGCCTCTGAAGAAGATATGAATATTGTCCGCGACCAATTAGTTAAAAATGGCTTTGATGTGAAACTAAATATTCAACCAGACTACGGCTCATTCTCAGCTCAAAAAGAAGCTGGGAACTATGATCTGGCACTCTCAAGCTGGACGACAGTTACAGGGAACCCTGACTATGCTGTTCGTGGTTTATTTAAAACTGGTGGGGATTACAGTGTTGTAGCCGACTCCAAATTAGATGCTTTAATCGATGAAGCGAGCACTTTAACAGGCGAGGAAGCAGCAGCTAAATATAAAGATTTAGAGCAATTATTAGTTTTCGATCAAGCTTATATTGCACCTTTATATATTTCCAATAAGTATCAAGGTATTTACTCTGAACTAGTAAATCCTAAAACGGTTCATTTACCAAAATCTCGTGCACAAGTATGGGAACAAATCGAATTTAATGATGCATCTAAAAATGCGACAGAACCTTTAATTTTACACCAAACAATTAATTCTCTAACTTCACTTGATCCAATTAAAGGGAATGATGGTTCCATCAACACATTAAATACAAATATGTATGTTCGTTTAGTTAACTTAACAGACACTGATGAAGTTGTTTCAGATGGTTCATTATCGTATAACCATGTAATGGCTGAAGGTAATCAAGAATATTACTTTATTTTACGCGATGATATTAATTTTGCAGCTGTCAAGGAAGGTGCAGCAGTTGATACGGGCGAATTAGTGTCGGCTGAAGATGTGGTCTTCTCATTAAACCGTGCAAAAGATGCAAACTCAGTACCAGATCATCGTACTTATAGCATTCACGAAAACATTGAAACAGTTGAAATCGTTTCTGATTTAACTGAATTACAAAATAAAAAGGTAGCAGGCTCTGAGCAATCCGTTTTAGAAGCATTATCTCAAAACTTACCTGCTTCTGTTGCCCAGTTAGCAAAGGATAAAGGGGCTGTAAATAACGCGGCAGGTGCATATCAAGTTGTCAAAATTACAACACCAACACCATTCCCTCAAGTGTTAAATTATTTAGCACACCAATCTGGTGGTATTGTATCTGAAAAACAAGTAACAAGTATTAATACGTACGATGTGGCTAGCTACGACCCTGACAAAGACATTGCCTATGGTGATCAAGCTACTGTCACGGAAGGTTCAGCAACATTCAACAACCAGCTATATGCAAGTGGACCATATATTTTAGTAAAGAAAAACGATTATGAAGCACAATTTGTGAAAAACCCTGCTTACCGTGCTGGCAGTGAATATGAGCCAAAAATTGCTAAAATCAATGTCCGTTTTATTTCTGATGTTGATAGTGCTCTATCTGCATTACGCAATGGTGAAATTCATGTTCTTCAAACAGTACCAGAAACAAAACTGGATATTGTTAAATCAGACGCTAAATTAACATTAAATACAGCAGATAGTAATGCAGTAGCTTACTTACAAATGAATACTTCTGGACGTGCAGTTTCTGATTCAGCAGATTTACGTAAAGCGATTCTATACTCCATTAACCAAGATGAATTCATTAGCTATTACCAAGGCAATAAAAAACCAGCTGTATCTACAGTTTCTCCATTAATTGATACTGGCTTGAAACTTGAAGCGGATAGTGAAAAAGTAAAAGAATTTGTAAAAGCGTATAACGATAAAAAGTAAGTCAATATCACATACTAAAGGAGCCTTCTCAAAATGTGAGAAGGCTCCTTTTATTATAGAAGAAACTCTTTTATATTTCGTTATGTGATTTTGGTTTTGGACCTAGCTCTTCCGGCTCGATATCAGCAAATGTTTCGCCCTCTTCTTCTAAGTCACGCATACGGTGCGCAATTCGAGAAGCTGCTGATGCTGCTATACTGCCAACTAAATCATCTAAAAATGTATTAACGTGATGCCCAGGTTCTGTATCGAGTTTTTTGATAATCCCTACTTTTTGCTTGTCTAAATGGCCGAAAGTGGTAACTGCAATGCTGCCATATGTAAAAACGGATCCTAGGGCAATTGTTTCGTCTACACCAAATAACCCTTCATCTGATTCTATAATTTGTTGTAGTGGTGAAGATAATAATTTCTTTTCTGCTAGTTCATCTAATTCAATTCCTACTAGTAAAGCATGTTGCACTTCTCGTTTACGTAATACACGCTCAACAGAATGAACACAATGCTCCAATGTTAAACCTTCATTATAGGTTTTTTGCATTTCGTAAACAATTTGAGCGATATCCTCTATCGCTACACCTCTACGAATTAACGCGGCTTGAGCTGCCTTCGCTACTTCGTCAGAGTGCACACGTATACTTTTATTATGCATAATTAACCCTCATTTCGATTTTATTGCTAGTATAACGCTAGCCCAACCTATTATACCTTTACTTTCGTAATATGGTACAATTTTGTTACAAACATAAGAAGGAGTGTCATCATTGGATAAGGGAACAGTACAGGATTTAACATTTTATAGTGAAGCATTACAGGAAGAATTACAGCTCTATATTTATGTTCCTGCAAATTATTCTCCACTTTATAAATACAATATTTTAATCGCATCAGATGGTAAAGATTATTTCCAACTTGGCGGCATTACAAAGCTAGCTGATGAACTGATTGATGACTATGAAATCGAAAATTTAATTATAGCTTTTGTTCCTTACAAAGATATTAAAGATCGACGTCATAAATATATTCCAAGCGGTGTGCAACACGAAGCCTATCTGCGCTTTTTAGCGCATGAGCTAGTACCCTATTTAGACAGTGAATATGCTACTTACCAGATGGGTATGAGTCGTGGTGTAATTGGTGATTCTATGGCCGCTACGGCTTCCTTAATGGCTGCCCTAAAATACCCAAGTATCTTCGGCAAAGTCATACTACAATCACCATATGTGGACGAAGATGTATTAAAGGCTGTAGAAAATTTTAAAGATCCAGGCTCTATTTCTATCTACCATATCGTAGGTAAAGGTGAAGATCAGGTTGTAACAATGGATAAAACGATCAAAGACTTTTTAACACCTAATCGTCAATTGCATGAGCTAATGATTCGGAAAGGGTTTACTACATTTTATGATGAGTTCGATGGCAATCATACATGGAAATACTGGAAACCAGACCTTCGCCGTGCATTAATTGAAAATTTCAATTAATATTGGGTGATTAAAATTACGAAAACTGAAATTTCTGTTATACTTAAATAGAAAAATTGTTTATTTTCGGGAGGTAATGGACTATGAAGTACGGTATTGTGGCATTTCCATCAAAAAAATTGCAAGATTTAGCGAACACTTATCGCAAACGATATGATCCACACTATGCGAAAATTACACCGCATATAACGTTAAAGGATAGCTTCGATGCGTCTGAAGAAGAGATTCAAACCATCGTCAAGCAATTAGATGAACTTGCTGCTAAATATGCACCATTAAACATTCATGCATCTCGCATAAGTTCGTTTTTCCCTACAACCAATGCAATTTACTTCCGCATTGAACCAACTGAACAATTAGCAGCATTCCAACATGCTCTGCAAGAGAAAATCCCTTATGGGGAAACGAAACATGTATTTGTTCCTCATATTACAATCGCTCAAAAAATGTCAGACTCCGAGCATGACGACATCTTCGGACAATTACGCATGACTGGCGTTGATGAAAAGGATACAATTGATCGCATTCATCTTTTATACCAATTAGAAGATGGTTCATGGACAACATACGAAACATTCCGTTTGTCTGGAGCTGAGTGATGATTGTATAACGTTAAAATTGTTGAAACAAAGCACGAATACGATGATGCCTTCGCTATTCGTAAAAAAGTTTTTGTTGAGGAGCAGGGTGTTCCGCTTCATCTAGAATGTGATGCAGAGGATGCAACAGCAACACATTTCATTATGTATAATCATGATGAACCAGTCGGAGCAGCACGTTTACGTAGTATTGACAATACTACAGCTAAAATTGAACGTGTTTGTATTTTACAATCTCAGCGCGGCAAAAAATTAGGAGCATTAATTATGAATGAAATGGAGAAACATGCCATTTCCATTAATAAAAAAACTTTAAAGCTTCATGCCCAAAGCTATGCGATTCCCTTCTACGAAAAGCTTGGCTATACGGTAACCTCTCCTGAATTTATGGATGCAGGCATTCCACATCGTGCAATGGAGAAATTAATTTAATCAATCTCTCGGTTACAATTGGCCAGAGGTGCCATCCTGCTTTTTTTAGTACCTAGCAAGTTGAAATGGTGTTACGATATGCACTTTTGCATTTATCGTAACACCATTTTTTATAAAGAGACGAATTCGCTTGCCACCATTTATCTACTCTATCGTAACAAGCTGCTTTGCCAAGTAGATATGCCATGCGCTACTTCATCATTCTAGTGATTTTATCGAAATCTAGTGATCCACCATCTTGAATAATAGATTGCACTAATTTATCTTCTAACTCTTGAGTAATGGATCTATTAGATATTTTAGCAACACGTCGTACAATTTTTCTTACTTGCTTTTCATTGGTAAAATCCGCATGTTGAATGGCATTGGCTAATGCGAAGATTTCATCCATCGATACACCTGTTTTTTGCTCAATCGAATTAAAAAACGAGCGATGCATGTTTTCCCTCCTATCATTAAACTCAAATTGACCTTGCATCTTGCACGAAACATTTCACAAATGGTGGAGGCCTTAACTTTATTTAGTTTTAAGCTCCCACTAAATAAAAGTTAAAGCCTTAACTATATGTTTATCAAATTAGATATAAGTAGCGCCAACAATAATTAATAGAATAAATAGGACAACAATTAGAACGAATGTAGAACCATAGCCATAGTTGTTGCCTCCGCCTCCAGAGTAACCCCCACAATAGCTATTATTCCAGCCACCAACATTATTTCCATACGGTTGTGAGCACCAGCCTTGATATCCCATAAAAGCACCCCTCCCTTCTACAACCTATAATATGTTTCGGTTGTAAAAATGGGAGGGGTATTCGTCTAGTCAATATTTCCTTTTGGTTTAAAAATTAATGCACCAATAAAGCCAAAAACAATAGCTGCGCTGATTCCCGAGCTTGTTACTTCAAACATTCCTGTTAATACACCCACCAGTCCATGTTTTTCTGCCTCAGCTAATGCCCCATGTGTTAAAGAATTACCAAAGGAAGTAATAGGCACTGTCGCACCTGCACCAGCAAAATTGATCAATGGCTCATATAGGCCCATACCATCTAATATGGCCCCAACAACAACTAATGTGCTGAGTGTATGCCCTGGGGTTAATTTGCCAACATCCATTAATAATTGGCCAATGACGCAAATAATGCCTCCAACAATAAATGCAAATACAAATGTCATTACCATAGTTTTTGCCTCATTTCATCGTAATTTCTATCGCATGTGCTGTACAGGGGATGGTTTCACCTTGCTGATACGATAATGGAGATAATAACGCTCCTGTTGCGACAAGTAATACTCGCTTATAGCTGCCTGCACGCAGTTGTTGAATAACATAACTAAAAAAAACAGCTGCTGAACAGCCTGCCCCACTTGCACCAGATTGGAATGCCTCATCTTGTCCATAAAATTCGGCACCTGCATCACGTAATAATGTTAGCTCTTCATTCTTCACACCGTTTTCAACAAGCATTCCCTTCAATAGTTTTAAACCAAGCTGACCCAAATCACCGGTTAAAATTAAATCATAATGATAAATTTTTTGGTTTCTTTGCTGTAGGTGAGATTGAATAGTTTGGAAGGCAGCTGGTGCCATTGCTGCGCCCATATGAAAAGGATCATCCATACCATAATCTACTGATTTTCCAATCGTTGCTGCTTCTATTGTAGGATACTCCTCACGATGCTTACCGATTAGCGCATAGCCAGCAGCTGTTACAGTCCATTGAGCAGTTTTTGGCTTTTGTGCACCATAATTGATAGGATAGCGGAATTGACGTTCAATTGAATTATGCTGACTAGAGGCACCCGCTAGTGAAAAATTAGCAGCTCCCATCTCTGTTAACAGACACGCAATAATCACTGAAGATACGGATGTGGCACAGGCAGAAAACAATCCAATAAAAGGGATTTCTAAATCTCTTGCTGCAAAATTGGTTGGCGTCATTTGATTGACCAAATCTCCACCCATGAAATAATCGATTTCTCCTTTTTGTACACCAATCTTCTTCATTGCAAATTCACAGGCCTCTTCGATCATTTTGCGATGACCTTGTTCATTGGTTTTCATATCCCAGCGTTCATCATCATAGACGGAGTCGAAATACTGACTAAAAATACTCCGGTTCTCTAAAGGACCAGCTACAACACCACCAGCTAATAGAGATGGCTTCGATTGAAAAACGATTACCATGAAACCACTCCTATCGTCACAAGGATATATTTAATGAGGGCTACGAAAAAAGCAGATACTACCCCAAATAATACGACTGACCCTGCTAATTTAAATAAATTTCCGCCTACTCCTAGGACGAGCCCCTCTGATCGATGTTCGATAGCTGCCGAGATAACGGCATTACCAAAGCCTGTGACAGGTACAGCCGTTCCAGCCCCAGCAAATTGACCAATTTTTTTATAAAGGCCAAGACCTGTTAAAATCATGGCAAAAAACACCATTGTTGCAACAGTTGGATTTCCTGCTGTCGCTTCTGTAAAATTGAAGAAAATAATATAAAAAAGGGACACAGCTTGACCAATTACACATATAAAACCACCAACAAAGAATGCCTTTGCAACATTCTTTAAATAGGGAGGCTTTGGCGTAACATTTTGCTCTAACTGTTGATATTGCTCTTTTTCCATTTAGGTCTCCTCCTTTGCAAGCTCCTTAAGTTCTGTAATTTTATCGCTCAATTTATTATCTTCAATCTGATCCTTTTTTATTTTATTGGCTTCATAAAAAATTTTATAATCAGCTGAGACAAACACTTCTTTGTTTGGATATTTCTCATCAAACTTCTTTTGTAGCTTTTTCTCTAACTTAGTCTTTTTCCACTTTTCCCATGGTTTAATTTGTACTGCAACAAGCATACTATCGTCATATTGGATAACTGTTGAACGATCGACATAGTCTTCCTCTTTAATAAGGGCTTCGACTTCACTTTCATTTTGTAGTGATCCATAGACAATAAATTTTTCTTTTTCAGCACAACCATTTAATAGTGATAAAACGACTAAAAGAGGTAACGACATTCTTAGTAGCCTCAAGTTTTACCCTCCTTTTCTTTACAGTTTCTCCACACATAAAAAAACTATTCATACGAAGATATATACGAAAGCCCGAGTCCAATTTTCAAAAGTACATATTGTAGAAGTAGTAACGAGGAAAGGAGGTGACAATATGGGTTGTGGTAAGCCAACAAATCCTATTGGACCAATCCATTCAGCAGGCTGCGTTTGTGACGTAGTTCGCGCTATTTTAGATATTCAAAATCAAGCGGTGCGAGATGAGTGTTCTCCATGTACAGCTAACTGTTTCTTAGAACCACTAGGCGGGATTGTTAGTCCTGCACGCTCACAAGCAGATACACGTGTATTCATGTTAATTACAAAAGATGGTACTCCTTTCAAAGCATTCTTTAATTCACCAACAGCAGATCCTTGTATCTGTACATCCGTATTCTTCCGCGTAGAAGATATGTTTGATGAGTGCTGTGCGACTTTACGTGTTTTAGAGCCATTATGTACATTTGACTCTAGTGAAAGTACAGTAGACTTATTAAGTCGTGACGGCTGTTGCGTAAACATGAAGAAAATCTGTAAAGTAGATGACTGGAACTCAACAGATAGCTGTATTACTGTAGATTTATCTTGCTTCTGCGCTGTACAATGTATCGCTGATGTTGACTTAGGGATTTGTGACTAATTCTTTCACCTTTGACACACACACATAAAAAAAGTGTACAGCATCCTCTGCTGTACACTTTTTTTATAATGTTGGCAACTTTCTTCCACGCCAAAGTATTTGTTGTATATCTTCAAAATAAATGATTTCCTGTGATTTTAATTCTAATGACGTCAGCATTAAAGAATCACTCTGTACATCTGAAGCAGTACCAGTTAATTTTCTACCATCCTTTAAACAAACTAATAATGGCTGGTAGGCTCTCTGACGAAATGGCTTTTCTAAAAATTGGAGTTGTTTCAGTAAATACGGATCAATTTGTACATCTTCTACTACATCTTCTTTTTCTTCAACTGTTTCCTCTTCGAAAATGTGATCCTTTACATATACAGATGTACTTTCATCCAAATCAAGTTCATGTAACACCTTAGAAATATTTAAAAAATATGATGGTGATTTTATAAACAAGCGTGGTTCTCGATCCACTTTACTCACTTCCCTTTTTTCCATACAATATGCGGAAGTAAGCAAATTGGTTCTTAGCCTATTTGACTTAAGAAAACTGTCGCTAGCCCTAAGTAAATCAAAATACTTGTAATATCATTTAAAGTTGTAATAAACGGCCCTGATGCTACCGCTGGATCTATTTTCAAACGATGCATTAACAACGGTATAAATGAGCCTGCTAATGTCGCTACTAAAATGGATCCACAAAGGGCTGCTCCTACTAGCATTCCTAGAACGAGTTCATGTTTCCAAAAATAAACGATACCAATAACAATTAATCCACAAACAATACCAGACATTAAGCCTGTACCCGCTTCACGAAGTAGTAACTTAAATTTACTATGTTCCTCCACGTCTCCTGTGGCAATACCTCGGATCGCTACAGCTAATGCTTGTGTTCCACTATTTCCGGAAGTCCCTGAAATTAGCGGAATAAAGACAGCTAATAAAGCTACTTTATCTAAAGTATCCTCAAATTGGCCCATTAAATTGGCCGTAAGCATACCTAAAAACAGTAGTACCACTAACCAAGGCAGACGTTTTCTAGCTGCTTGGAATGGAGTTACATCAAACTTATCCATATCCGAAATACCGGCTAATTTTGAGTAATCCTCCGACGCTTCTTCATCAATAACATCAATAATATCATCAACTGTGATAATACCAAGAAGTTCACCTTTATCGTCAATAACCGGTGTTGCTAAGAAATTATAATCCTTCATAATTTGTGCAACCTCTTCTTGGTCATCACCTACATGTACCATGACAACACGTTCGTTCATAATGGAACGAATAAGTGTATCCTCATCAGCAATGATTAAATCACGTAATGAGATAACACCTGTCAAACGGTGTTCTTCATCTACTACAAAAATATAATAAACAGTTTCTGCATCTGGTGCCTCTTTACGTAAAATGGCCATCGCTGAACGTACGGTTGAATTTTCTGGTATAGCGACATATTCAGTGGTCATGATAGAACCAGCTGTATATTCATCATAGCTTAGTAGCTCATTAATTTCTTCAGCCGTTTCCTCATCCATCATTTCTAAATAACTTTCGCGTTGGGCCATATCCAGTTCATTCAAGACATCAGCCGCATCATCAGCATACATATGAGAAAGCATTTCTGCACCATATGAAGGATCCATTTCAGCAAGATATGCTTTATACTCATCATCTTCGATATCGATTGCCTCAAAAATATCAGCCATTTCCGTCGGAGACAAGAACGAATAGATAATCTTCCTTATATCAGGTTCCACCTTTTCGTAAAACGTTGCCTGATCATATGGATGAAGTTCTAAAAACTCATCACGGAATGCGTCAATATTATGTGCTTCGAGCATTTCTCGTAGATGTGCCTCATCAAATTGCACATCATCCTTTTCATTTCTTTCCTCTATCATGCTTGTCCCCTCCTTCCGAGCTTTCATTTATTTTACGGGCAATGCCGTAAATCTACCTTCTATATAATAGAGGGTATTATACCCTTTCTGCAAACCCTTTTTTATATCTTTTCAATGCGTATTTTCATGAACTTCCTTGAAATTGGATATTGCCCCCAAAAAAGTGAAGATTTCTATATTACTATACCTTATATTTGTCATTTATTTATGAAAAAGATGTAAAGAAAATCTCTCCATCCTAATTCTATAACAAAAATGAAGGAGATGCCCGTTGTGCGAACATCTCCTTATGTCATTAATTTAAGCGGAAGATTCATTTAGCAATCTTTGCATATCTTCAGTGAGCAAACTTGAGAACCGTAATGTTTGATTTGTTAAAGGATGCTCCATATCTAAAGACACACAATGCAATGCTTGGCGGCCAATATATTGGCGATTTCCTCCATAAAGTTCATCTCCAATAAGTGGATATCCTAAATAAGACATATGAACACGAATTTGATGCGTACGTCCTGTATGGAGTCGAAGCTTTATATGTGTCATTGGTTCATTATTAAAATAAAACCTTTTTAACACCGTTACATCAGTATGTGAATATTGCCCATCTTGACGTACCTCTCGCTCAATAATGCTGGTTTCTTTGCGTCCAATAGGGGCCACAATTGATTGGACATCTTGTACAACATGTCCATGCACAATGGCTTCATATTGTCTTGAAATTTGACCATGACGTTGAGCAAGCCCCGTTAAATGATGAATATGTGCATGCTTGGCAATACAGAGTAAGCCTGATGTATCTCGGTCTAACCTTGTGACAATATGAGCAGTGGAAGCTAATCCTTGTT
Organism: Lysinibacillus sp.; assembly: GCF_032093475.1. Lineage (NCBI taxonomy): Bacteria > Bacillati > Bacillota > Bacilli > Caryophanales > Bacillaceae > Lysinibacillus > Lysinibacillus sp. The sequence goes on from NZ_DAMDAY010000002.1 coordinate 55,048, forward strand.
GCTGAAAATAACCACAAACTACATTTGCAATGCTATTGGTTGGATGCTCTCGTGAGGGTATCGTACTTTGATGAGCTGGTTTATCAAGGACGAGGATTGCGTCATCCTCATATACGATGGTCAAATCACCATTTTCAATAGCAAGCCCGTCACTTCTTTCCTCAGGGGGAAAGGTCACTTCCACACAATCACCAATATCAAGAACATGTCTTACATTACGTTCAACACCATTCACAGTCAACAAGCCGCCATCAAATTTAATGGCGGTTAAAGCTCGCTTAGAAATACGCCATTCTTGAAGAGCTTCTCGTAATAATTGGCCCTTTTTGTTAGCAATAAAGCGTAGTTTAAATCTTGTATCCATCTTACTCATTCGCGACGAAGGACTCATGCACACGTTCCCAAAATGGGAAGGGGCGGAAACGAGCAAAGCGTACTCTTTCATTTGCTACATTAAATACAATGGCCTTCACATCACCTTGTGTAATTTGTAAATGATCAACGGTCATATTAAAATTCTGATCATTTACTGGACGTAAGACACAATGATGATGCGCTGGTAAAATTAATGGTGAACCAACAGTCCGAAACACACGATTATTAATCGACGCAATTTCTGTGATCTGCAGTGCCGCTAACGTAGGATGGATAATCGCCCCACCGAGCGCTTTATTATAAGCTGTACTACCAGAAGGAGTTGACACACAAAGACCATCTCCACGGAAACGCTCAAACTGATTACCGTTGAGTTCGACATCCATAACAAGTGTTACATCTGGCGATTTGACTGTTGCTTCATTTAAAGCAAGATACGTGTTGGATTCAGCATTATGATGCTCTACCTTTACTTCTAGCAGTGGATACTCTACAACATTAAAGTCTTTTTTAGCAATGGACAAAACTAACTTTTCTAACTCTGATGGCTTCCAATCCGCATAAAACCCTAAATGACCCGTATGAATACCTACAAAGGCTACTTGATCTAATAAATGAGAATATCGATGAAAGGCATGCAACAGCGTACCGTCTCCTCCAATAGAAACTACGATTTCTGGTGTTTCCTCATCATATGTTAAGCCAAAGTCCTGTAAATAGGTTTTAGCTAGCTCCATTAGCTCATTGGATTGTGCATCTCTACGTGATTGTATCGAAAACTTCATTGTGCGTCACGCTCCTTCTCCGATAGTAAATTAGGATTCGATGCCTCTTTGTATTCACTAAAGTAAGCCTGTGCCTCTTGAATTTCACTACGAATTGATGACATTTCCTCATCCAATCGAAATGCTGCCTCTGCTGCACTTTGCAGGCGGTTTTTAATTTCCTCTGGGAACATGCCCTTATATTTATAATTTAAAGAATGCTCAATAGATGCCCAGAAATTCATGGCCAATGTTCGTATTTGAATTTCAGCTAATACTACTTTTTTCCCTTGAATCGTTTCAACCGGGTATTCAACAATCATATGATAAGAGCGATACCCACTTGGTTTATTATGTGTAATATAATCACGTTCTTCTACTACACGCATATCTTTCCTCTGACGAATAAGCTCTGTTACCGTTGCAATATCATCAACGAATTGACACATAATACGAAGGCCAGCAATATCGCCAAGTTCATCACCAAGTTGTTTAGAAGGTTCAAAAGCTAATCCTTTTTCTAACGTTTTATCATATATACTTGCTAAGGGCTTTACACGTCCAGTTACAAATTCAATTGGAGAATTGGCATTCACAATTCCAAATTGAGAACGCATGCCCTTTAATTTTACTTTTAATTCGTCTACTGCTTGTTTATAAGGACTTAAAAATATTTCCCATTGTCCCATTGTAAAAACCTCCCGACATTCGGTCGAACATCACCGTCTGTTCGTTTTGTCTTTCTATTCAGCGAGAATTGTCTTGAAGTGTTGTTCCACCGCTTGGACAAATTCTGCCCCGTAATTGAAATTTCCTTCAATATTATACACGAGCATTTCCAATTCTTCGTAAAAATTTGTCAGTTCAATCGTTTCTTTCCCTATTCGTAGTATTGGATTTTTCTTTTTTTGTAAAATATGTACAAGATTCTCCCAACTACTCGGCGGAAAACGCAAGTAATGATAGTCTTCACCTGCATCAAGTAAATAAATAAATGCAAAGTCATCTGAATCTGCAATGAGTTGTCCAGCAGGTTTTAACTGTAAATTTACTTCATTGTCGTTTAAACTAAAATGAAGTTGATCTTGTTCAAAATTCGATGTTTCTATTGTATAAATTTTACGCACTGCGGTTCCCCTTTTCGTTGTACTCTTCCTCTTATTTTATCACACAGGGTAAATAGTTGCAGTGTGTAAATATTAATTCAAGCGAAACAACGAATGAAAAATAAAAAAATAAATAGGTGAATATAAATGACACAAGAGATTGAAATTGAATTTAAAAATCTATTAACAAAACAACAATATGAGCAGTTATTAGAAGACTTCCACATAAGTCAAAATGCTATTCATCGACAAACAAATCATTATTTTGACACACCTACTCAGGCTATTCGCAAACTACAGAGTGGACTGCGTATTAGACAAATTGGGGATTATTATGAATTTACCCTCAAAGAGAAAAATGCCGAGCACGCTCATCTTGAAACGACGGATGAACTTACAGCAGCACAAGCACAGCAAATGCTAGATGGTAAAGGGTTTTATGCCATAGAGGTAGCTAAAAGATTGGACTTCTATCAAATTCCTTTGGAACAATTGCAGGTTTTTGGTTCTCTCACTACGGATCGTGTCGAAATTCCTTATAAAGAGGGACTTCTCGTTTTTGACCATTCTTACTATTTGCAGTGTGACGATTATGAGGTAGAATATGAAGCAAAAGATGCAATAAAAGGAAATACAATTTTCGACGAATTTTTACAACAATATGGAATTAAAAAACAAGCTACAGATAAAAAAATAGCGCGCTTTATGAAGGCCCTACGAGCACAAAATTCATAATAGTATAAATATAACGGAAGGTGACTAACTCCTTGGATATTCAATCACTAAAATCTTTACTAGAAATTCAAGCATTGCAAACACTTGGCGCTGCTGAAAATTCATCACCAAACAACCTGACTGACAATAATTCTATTTTTTCTGACATGATCAATGAGTTATTAGGAGATGCCTCGACTGCAAGCAATGCCAAATTATCTAGCTTGCTTGCAACAGGGACAGCTAATAATTCAGATTTCGTCAATCAGCTGGCAATGTTAGCAAATACATCCGAATCAAGTCCATTGGAATCATTGCTTTACCAAGGCTCTAATGCTGTTTTTATCCCTGAATCTGTCAAACATGCATTAGCTAACACATCTACTAGTAAAAAGCTTGATTCCTATGTTTCGGATGATGTAATAGGCTCTACCGCTTATGCCAATTCACTAGCAGGAGCTAATCAGTATGCCGCTATTATTGAAAAAGCAGCTGCTACTTATCAAGTACCTGCAAAGCTTATTGCAGCTGTTATAAAACAAGAATCTAATTTTAATCCAACCGTAGTAAGCCATGCGGGAGCACAAGGCTTAATGCAATTAATGCCTACAACTGCTCAATATTTAGGCGTGACAAACGCTTTTGACCCAGAACAAAATATTATGGCTGGAGCGAAATATTTGCGTCAAATGCTAGATAAATTTAATAATGATCCTACACTTGCATTAGCTGCCTACAATGCTGGCGCATCACGTGTTACAAAATATGGAGGTATCCCTCCTTTCAAGGAAACACAGAATTATGTCAAAAAAGTGATGAATTACTTTACGGTGTAAACCGCATATTCCCTGTTCTCTATGCCTTTTCCAACAAATTTCACCCTCTGTGGTGAAATTTGTGCTTTTTTAGCGAACAACAATTCGAAAGAGCTCTTTGTTTGTGTTAACGAAAAGACGTTGATAGAATGAAGGTAGTCACAAGAAATTCACATTTTACTGATGACGAAGTATATCAATTTGCCTCGCTGATAAAACAAGCATTCATAGTCTTCTGTGCCTGACGCTTCGCATTAGGTACAAAAACATTTGTTGGATCAGAAAAAATGATACTTTACGATATAAAGAATTAAAGGAGCATATAACTTATGAGTCGAAAATACACTGTTCCTTATGAGGAGCTGGGAGCTGAAAAACTGGAAGAACTTATTCATGCGTTCTATAAAAGAGTTGCTCAGCATCCTGATCTTATTCCAATCTTTCCAAAGGATTTGACAGAGACAGCCCGTAAGCAAATTCAATTTCAAACACAGTATTTAGGTGGACCCAATCTTTTTACTGAAGAACATGGACATCCAATGATGCGTGCACGTCACATGAATTTTCCGATTACACCTGACCGCGCTCAAGCTTGGCTAGAGTGTATGTCAGAAGCAATGGATGAGGTAGGTTTGGAAGGGAAGTTCCGTGAAACTTATTATCAACGTTTAGTATTAACAGCTCATCACATGGTTAATACGCCTAATGACGATGAGGGGGAATTGTTACGTGAATAATATTCAAATGCTACAAGATCCGACGCCAACGATTTCTACTGCTAATAAGCCAATTGAATTGTATATTTTCGTAGATCCACTTTGCCCTGAAGCTTTCAGTATGCAAGCGACTCTTCGTAAATTACAGCTTGAATACAACCATTATTTTACATGGCGCTATGTTTTAAGCACAGAGCTTACTTCATTAAACTGCTTAAGTAAGCGTGTCAAAGGTTGTATTTCAGGAATCGAACTTGATATTAATCACCCTGTGTTACCTTCTATTGCGATTAAAGCAGCTGAATTACAGGGAAAACGTGCAGGTGCACGCTATTTATCGAAACTACAAGAATATGTTTTATTAAGCCATCAAGATGTAAACTCCTATGCTACTCTTTTAAAAATTGCAGAGGATGTTCAGCTTGATATGAATGAGTTCACTGTAGACTTTGGCTCAAAGGAAGCAGCACGAGCCTTCCAATGCGATTTATATATTAAACGTGAAATGGAAGTTGACGAAGTGCCAAGCATCGTATTTTTCAATGAATGTATTGAAGATGAGGGGCTTAAAGTTAGTGGCAGCTATTCCTATGAAGTTTATGAACATATTTTACAAGAAATGCTGAGCGAACAACTTGTACGCCAGCCATTACCATCAATAGAGGACTTATTTTCTAAATTCCATACTCTTTCTACAAATGAAATAGCTTTTATCTATTCATTAACAGAGCAAGCAGCAGAGCGTGAACTAAAGAAACGCATGCTACAACAAAAACTTGAACGAATTCAGACAACTCACGCTACGTTATGGCGTCTTAAATAATACAATAAGCAACAAGGAAGGGACTCCACTAATTTATAATGGGGTCCCTGTTGCTTTTAATTACTCAAAAAACAAAGAAGCGCCTCTATCCTCGACCGATAGAGACGCTTCTTTTTCACAAAGGGGATGGGAGAAATGTTCACGTTCAAACAAAGGGGTGTATGTTTGTTTTGTGATTTATTTCACAAGAATTACTCTATCATGGAATAATATATTTAGCAATGAAACTAATAGTAGATTCACAAATTTGTCAAATAGAAAGCGATTACAAACAGTATTTATCCAACATGCACACTTTTAAACTGTTTATAAATCAAAAAAAATCATTATTCTTTTATTTCAAATTACACTGACAATAACTAAAAAAGGACTATAGGAATATTCCTACAGTCCTTTTAATTAATTATTTAACAATAATTTTTCCAATTCAGTTAAACGCTCTTCAAAAACCTTACATGCATCGTCAATTGGCTTAGCAACGTTCATATCTACACCTGCAGCCTTTAGTACTTCAATTGGGAAATCAGAGCATCCTGCTTTTAAGAAGTTATTAATATAACGTTCTACAGCTGGTTGACCCTCCTCTAAAATTTGTTTACTTAACGCTGTAGCGGCTGATTTACCCGTCGCATATTGATATACATAGTAATTATAGTAGAAGTGTGGAATACGTGCCCACTCTAAACCAATTTCCTCATCCACAACAATATCATCACCAAAGTACTTTTTGTTTAATTCATAATAAACTTCAGTTAAACGATCTGCCGTTAATGACTCACCATTTTTATCCATTTGGTGAATAAGATGTTCGAACTCCGCAAACATTGTTTGTCTGAATACCGTACTTCTAAAACCATCTAACCAATGATTTAGTAAGTATATCTTTTGTTGAGGATCATCAATTGTTTTCAGTAAATAGTCATTCAATAGCTCCTCATTACATGTAGAAGCAACCTCTGCCACAAAGATTGAATAGTCTCCATATACAAATGGCTGATTGTTTCGTGAATAATAACTATGAACACTATGGCCAAATTCATGTGCTAATGTAAATAGATTATTTACATTGTCTTGCCAATTCATTAAAATATACGGATTCGTACCATATGCACCTGATGAATAGGCTCCACTTCGTTTACCTTTATTCTCTAAAACATCTACCCAACGATTATCCAAGCCGTTTTGCACGATGCTTTGATATTCCTCACCTAATGGTGCTAATGCTTTCACTAAAATATCTTTCGCCTCATCATAAGTAACCTTCATTTCCACTTCTTTAACAAGAGGAGCAAATAAATCCCACATATGCAATTCATCCACACCTAATAACTTCTTACGCAATGAAATATAACGTTGCATTGCTGGTAAATGCTTATGAATCGTTTCAATTAACTGATCATAAACATTTTCTGGAATGAAGTTATTAGACATCGCTGCATGGCGAGCAGAATCATAATGACGAATACGAGCATTTACATTATGCTTCTTTACATTACCAGTTAATGTGGCTGAAAACGTATTTTTAAATTTACCATAAGTCTCGTACATGGCTTTAAACGCACCCTCACGTACAGAGCGATCCTTGCTCTCCAAAAACTTGATATAGTTACCATGTGTAAGCTGTACCTCTTCGCCCTCTTCATTTTTCACATGAGGGAAAACCATATCGGCATTATTTAACATGC
>NZ_DAMDAY010000002.1:62055-71813 GCF_032093475.1 Lysinibacillus sp.
AATGCATTGGAAGCTGTACCAGTAACCTCAGACATTTGAGCTAGCAATGCCTCTTGTTCAGCTGGTAGTACATGTGGACGTGCCATGGTAATTTCTTTTAAAGATTGCTTATATAATTGTAAATCTTGATTTTCTGCTAGATAGCTTTCAATTGTTTCTTCACTTAAAGACAGAATCTCTGGTGTTAAAAACGCTAGGCCAGCTGAGATACTAGTTGCCAATGTTTGAATACGGCTATTCATATCTTGATAAAAGCCATTTGCCGTATCCTGATCGTAACGCATGTGAGCATATGTGTAGAGCTTCATGGCACGTCCATAAAGATGATCGTGATACTGTAAAGCCGCTAATAATGCCTCTGCTCCATTGTTTAAAGTACCTGCATAGCTAGATGCTTGTTTAGCAAGCTCTGCAACCTCCTTAAACTCCTCTTCCCAAGCTGCATCAGTTGCAAAGATGTCCTCTAAACGCCAAGTTAATTCTTCTGGTACTTCATTTCTTACCAAAACTTTATTACTATTACTAGCCAAGTATGCCAGCCCCCTTAATATGTGCTTTTTTCCTTTTACTCTCATATTTTCTCAATATATTGCGACAATTGCAAATAAATGTGCATACACTTGCTTATAAATATCTTGCGAATGATTTCCTTGCTTTATGTTTTTTAGGAAGTGGCCGTAATGCTGAACAGCGTTAATTGCCTGTTCCGTCCTTTCTATTTGGTGCTCCCTTAAAAATTGCTGAATAAGGTCCCTATCTAATTCATATGACTGCATGCCTAGTCGTTTACTAAAGTGCAACAGCATCGTCTGCCATTCACTTGTAAACAAAGAGATTGCTGCTCCTTCTTTTACTGGTATTCCAATGTAAGAAGGCATAGCAGTTAAAGAAAGCTTTAACTCATAGCAGGTCCGTAAAAACGAATCTTGCGTACCCTTTTTGCTATGTAAAAGGCGTCCGTATGCAAACTGTCTACAAGCATGTTTATACAACTGCCAATATTGTTGAAATTCTGCTTGGGTAATACGCTTGGGTAGATAAAAAGGGAAGAGCTGTTGATCGATTGGAATTACTTGTACTTTGCCTATGAAAGTATGCCCATGAATAGGAAGAAGATTCGTCCAATAAATAAAATGTGCTGTCTTAGCGTTATAGGTTATTAAATAAGGTAATTCTTCTGCGTCCAAGATAAACGCTTTTTGCAGCAAAGGAGGAATTTTAATTTTGCATATACCACTTAAAGTATCTTTGCTTTGAGGAGTTTGAAAAAGCCAAATTGCTTGTATGCCATTTTTTTCATAACCCTCTGTTCGTCGGTCCCATATTTCGTGGGGGATTGTACTACATTGATATTCAAAAGCAAAATGCTTGTCATCCATTGTAACAAGTATATCTGGACGCTGAGAAAGCTTATTTAAAAATGGCTCCAGTTTCACTTTATATTTAAGCTTTTTTAACCATTCATATATTTGAATTTTACCTTGTAGATGTAACTTAGATTCCCCTTCTGAAAATAATTGTGAACATTTATTATTTGAGAGGTGGGCAAAATGTGGAATTTTAGAGTGACCTATTTTCAATTGAACAGGTTCAAGACACTGTGGACAAAAAAATTCCATCTGTCGCCTATATCGCTGTAAAGCTTTCCTCGTATATTGATATGGGAGAAATAGCTGCTGTTGATTGTTATAAGCAATAAGCATCAAATCAGCTCCTTTTTAGCCAACTATAGTAGAGAGGAATGGCTATCACAAAGAAATAAGCTGTTTTTCTTGAAATTAAAGAAATGCGGTCTAAAAATTTATAAGGATAAAAAAAGGACTGCAGTGAAACTCGATCATGAACGAGTTTCACTGCAGTCTAACAAATCAGGTAATCCAATGCTTAAACAAAATATTTTCGGATTGTTTCAAAGCAATTAAATTCCATTATCTTTTCACCGTACTCCTCTAGACGATGAATTGTGAAATTGGATGGTGTTAAAAATTCTTTGATGACCGCATTTCTATCATGACGATTTAACTCCTCATCTGCGTTACCAAAATCAACAACTAAATAGTACCAATCTTCATATTTGAATAATGAGGAATCCACTAATTCGTCTGTCATTCGTTTTGCGACAGGGATTAACTCATCAATATCTTTAAATTTATAAACATAAATGTCTGTATCCATAAATAATTCTGACTCATCCATGTCACCAAATTGAGTTAGCTGGCTAAGAAGATCTTCCCCAACTTCATCGAATGGTGCAAACATATCTTTGTGTTCATCAAAATTCGAATGACCATCTAATGTTTCACCGTCTTTTAAAATATGTGCACGTGTGACAATGATTTCTAAGCCAACTTCAGATGCATTGATATGAATCCAAATCGGACCCTCTACATCAAAATAATCCTCCGTGTTTACTTCATCAATCATATCCCAAAAAAGTTGTTCACCCTTTGCTCGATTGTACCAAATCTCTTCACGACTATAGCCGCGATCCTCTATATCATTGTACGTAATAAAGAGCTTGAGTGTATTTTCATTTACACGTTCGATGTCCACTAGACCTCATCTCCCTTCACTGTCATATGTCGAAAAACAGTTTTGTTTCATTAGTATGCTTTTATTCTTTGTTTTTAACCTTCATACCGCATTTGTTTTTCAACCTTTGACCACACTACAGTTAAACCATCGAGTACACCGTAAACATCGATTATTTTGTTCACAGTTGTCTCTAACTCTATTGTATGCTGTTCTGTCATAAAATGAAAAGGATATACACCGTTTCACAGAAGATATTTGAATTATTGAAATTGTAGTAAACTATTTAACTTAAATCAAGTTTAACATACTTTAACGGAAATATATGACTTTTCCTATTAATTATTATACTTCATATAGAAGGTTTTACATAAGTAAAACATAAAAAAATAGATGTCACAACATGCATTCCACATTTGTAACATCTACTACATATATTATTCAAAATGGGTAGTTTTAATTCACCATTCGCTGCGCTTCTTGAAGCTGATATGCTCGAACTTTACGAGGTAGGAAGCGACGAATTTCATCTTCATTATAGCCAACTTGGAGACGTTTTTCATCCAAAATGATTGGTCGGCGTAATAAACCAGGATACTCCTGAATTAATTCATATAAACGTTGTAGTGGTAAACTTTCAACATCTACATTTAATTTTTGGAATATTTTTGAACGAGTAGAAATAATTTCATCTGTCCCGTCTTCAGTCATACGTAAAATTTTTTTAATTTCACTAATACTTAGTGGCTCAGAAAATATATTACGTTCTGTATATGGAATTTCGTGCTCCTCTAACCAAGCTTTCGCTTTACGACAAGAGGTACAACTTGGTGATGTAAATAGGGTTACGATCATTCTGACACATCCTTTCATTTCGAAATTATTATCTAAAACCAGAACCAGAGTGTTAAATTAGAATTAATGTAAAGTAAAATACACAGTACCATTATACAGTACTCCGCTGTATTTGAATATAGTTCCAATAAAAAAAGACTGAACCCACAACTAAATATTCTTTCTTTTTATACATCTTTTAATGTAGCGTATTTTCTACTATCTTATGTGCTACTATTAACATTCCCAATTTCAATGCATTTTAAACATCTAGGCTTGTATCTTAGTTGTTCTCATTTATAAAAATTAAACGAGAAAATTGTCAATTTGGTGTGTACAGCGAAACATATTTTTAATAAAAAAGTATAAATTTATAACATTATTACACAACAGAAAAAGCATATAATTTTTTTATGAAAAAAAACACAGTCAAAAGTCTGACTTTACACAATGGAATCTTTATAATATAATTCATTGCAATAAAATCAATTTAAACAATTTGAATTGAGAAAAACGCTGACGAAGAGTAGTACATATGCATATCTCACGTTTAGAGAGTCTGTGGTCGCTGCAAACAGATCGTGGAGGCATGTGGAATGGACTTCCGAGTTAGCTTTGTGAACGCTACTTGAGCAACTAGCAAAGCTCGTCACTTCACGTTACGAAGCAGAGTGGCCTTTTTAGGCAAGCTGGGTGGTACCGCGGATTCAAACATCATTCGTCCCTTCTTTAGAAAAAATCTAATGAGGACGCATGATGTTTTTTTATTTTCATCAATCGGTGGAATGATGAAAGTTACGCCGCTGGCTAAAAGCCGCGGAACTTGAATTCGAGGAGGAAATTTTCATGACAACTATTTTTTCTGGCGTACAGCCTACAGGAATCGTAACATTAGGGAACTATTTAGGGGCATTTAAGCAATTCCCTGCATTACAGGATGAAGGAAACGCTATTTATTGCATCGTTGACCAGCATGCAATTACTGTGGCACAAGATCCAAAGGAATTACGCGAAAGCATTCGCAAGCTTGCAGCTACCTATATCGCTACTGGCATTGATCCTAAAAAATCTACATTATTCATTCAATCAGAGGTACCTGCACACGCTCAGGCAGGATGGATGTTACAATGTGTGGCTTCAATTGGGGAGCTTGAACGTATGACACAATTTAAAGATAAGTCTCACGGTAAGGAAAGCGTCTCTGCCGCTCTTTTAACATACCCACCGTTAATGGCTGCAGACATTCTACTTTATAATACAAACATTGTTCCTGTCGGCGATGACCAGAAACAACATATTGAATTAACACGTGACCTAGCAGAACGCTTTAACAAACGTTACGGGGATGTCCTAACGATTCCAGAAATTCAATTACCAAAAGCAGGTGCTCGTATTAAATCACTACAAGAGCCAACAAAAAAGATGAGTAAATCGGATCCAAATACAAAGGCAACAATCCGCTTACTTGATACAGCGAAAGAAATTGAGAAAAAAATCAAATCAGCTGTTACGGATTCAGACGGTGTTGTAGCATTTGATGTGGAAAATAAACCAGGCGTTTCAAATTTATTGACAATCGAATCAGCTATTTCAGGTGTATCTATTGATGACTTAGTGAAAAAATATGAAGGCATTGGTTATGGTGGATTCAAGCAAGGTGTTGCAACAGCGGTTATTGAACACCTAACTCCTATTCAAGAAAAGTTCTATCATTTAGTAGAGTCATCTGAATTAGATGCCATTCTAGATGAAGGTGCAGCAAAAGCAAATGCCATTGCAAGTGCCACTTTAAAACGTATGGAAGAAGCAATGGGCTTAGGCCGTGCGCGTCGCTAACAATTTAAAGCTTATCAGTGGAACGATCAAAGCCTAAATCAAGAACGACAGCGCATATGATGATGCAGGCCCCTATCGCCATATAAAATTCCGTTGTTTGAAAAATAAATTTAAAAACAACCTTCCAGGAATAACCTAGCGTACGGTAATTTAAATACAATATGAGATTCCCTACAGAGAGGATCATTAAGCCATAGCTTACTAAAAATAAAAAGAGACGAAACATAAGTAGAGGCATCCTTTCTATTTCTTCTTACTTATCATGTATTCACAAAACTATAAAAAAAGACGTCAGCCGTTTAAATTTGGCTGACGTTTTTTCTAGTTTAGATACTATTATGCTTCATATTTTTTGAATAGAAGACTTGCATTGTGACCACCAAAACCAAGAGAATTACTCATTGCATATTGAATCGTTGCTTCTCTCGCTTCATTTGGAACATAATCTAAATCACATTCAGGATCTGGATCCGTTAAATTGATTGTTGGCGGTAAGATACCTTCTTTAAGGGCTAATGCTGTGAAAATAGCTTCCACACCACCAGCTGCACCTAATAAGTGACCTGTCATAGATTTTGTTGAGCTCATCGCTAGCTTATAAGCATGCTCACCAAAAGCAGTTTTAACCGCTTGCGTTTCAAATAAGTCATTATATGGCGTACTTGTGCCATGCGCATTAATATAATCAACTTGTGATGGCTCTACTCCACCATCTTCCAATGCTTGCATCATCGCACGTGCTGCGCCCTCGCCCTCTGGAGCAGGAGCTGTAATATGGTGAGCATCTCCTGTTGCACCATAACCTAAAACTTCAGCATAGATTTTAGCACCACGAGCTTTTGCATGTTCATATTCTTCTAAAATGACAATACCGGCACCTTCTCCAATAATAAAACCATCACGATTTTTATCAAATGGACGGCATGCAGCCTGTGGATCTTGATTTAATGATAAAGCAGTATTGGCACAGAAGCCTGCTACTGCCATTGTTACGATTGGTGATTCAGCACCACCTGAAATCATAACATCTGCATCTCCACGTTCGATTACTTTGAAAGCATCACCAATTGAGTTTGTTCCTGAAGCACATGCCGTTACAGAACAAGAGTTAATACCTTTCGCACCAAAGTGGATGGATACTTGACCTGAAGCCATATCAGGAATCATCATTGGAATGAAGAATGGACTAACACGTCTAGCGCCACGCTCTTGGAACGTTAAAAACTGCTGTTCATAAGTTTCCATACCACCGATTCCAGAGCCAATCCATACACCTGCACGAGGAGCTAGCTCTTCATCAATTGTTAGCTGTGCATCTTCCATTGCCATAATTGAAGCCGCTAACGCGTAGTGCGTAAAACGATCCATTTTACGAGCTTCTTTACGATCAATATATTTTTCAATATCAAAATCTTTCACTTCTGCTGCAATTTTTGCTGCAAAAAGATCTTTATTTAAACGTGTTAGCTCACCAATACCAGATTTACCAGCTTTAATGTTTGCCCATGTTTCTTCGATGCTATTTCCTAGTGGTGTAACTGCGCCAATTCCTGTAATTACTACTCGTCGTTTACTCATTGTCTTACTCCCCTCAAGCATTTTTCCTTCTTATTTTCCCCATCTCATGGCTACGGCACCCCATGTTAAGCCGCCACCAAAACCAACAAGGACTAATAAATCATCCTCTTTTATCTTACCTGCTTCGAGCTCATCTACCAAGGAAATACCAATAGAAGCTGCGGAAGTATTTCCGTATTTATGAATCGTTTTTGACATTTTTTCTGGTGGTAGCTCTAATCGCTCACGAGCAGATTCCATAATACGTATATTTGCCTGATGCGGCACTAAAAAATCAACGTCTTCTTTTGTTAATCCTGCTTTATCTAACACATTAACCGCTGATTCACCCATTTGACGAACAGCAAATTTAAACACTTCACGACCGTTCATCGCAATCGTGTCTTGCTTTGTTAAATAAAGATTCTTGCCGCCTGTACCATCAGCACCAAGTTCAAATGATAAAATACCTCTGCCTTCAGATACTGGTCCAACAATAGCTGCACTCGCACCATCACCGAATAATACAGCCGTATTGCGATCGTTCCAGTCAATGACTTTCGACAGCTTTTCAACACCTACTACTAAGACATATTTATAAGCATTTGCCTCTACAAAGTGCTTCGCTGTCACTAAGCTATATATAAATCCTGCACATGCTGCAGCTTGATCCATCGCCGCAGCGTTCACTGCTCCGAGTTGTTCCTGAACCATACATGCTACACTTGGAAAAGTTTGATCCTGTGTTACAGTTGCTACAAGTATTAAACCAATTTCCTCAGGCGTAATACCCGCTTTTGCAATAGCTTCTTTAGCAGCAGCTACTGCTAAATCTGAAGTTTCCTGATCATCTGCCGCAAAATGACGTTCTTCAATGCCTGTTCGAGTACGAATCCATTCATCCGAAGTATCCATTATTTTTTCCAAATCAAAATTTGTAACGACCTTCTCAGGAACATATTTGCCTATTCCTATAATACCTGCGTTCATATAGCAACCCCTCAGCTTTCTTACTATCAATTATTAGTAACTGGTCATAATTATAACGCATACAAAAGGAAGGACGCAAGATGAATTAAAATTAATGTGTTTTAGAGAGGCTTTTGTTTGTTCAATTCGACGGGATTGTCGGGGTTTGGAGCGGTTTTCACCTGTTTTCGAGCGGGTTGGTCATGCTTTGGAGCACTTCCACACCTTTTTGGAGCGGGCTCAACCTATTTTAGAGCGCTTCTCCACCATTTTCGAGCGGGTTCTGCCTACTTTGGAGCGCTTCTCCACCTTTTTGGAGCGGGGCAACCTGCTTTGGAGCGCCTTTCCACCATTTTCGAGCGGGGATATCCTACTTTGGAGCGCTTCCACACCTTTTTGGAGCGGGTCCTGTCTATTTTGGGGCGCTTCTCCTCCATTTTCGAGCGGGGACACCCTACTTTGGAGCGCTTCTCCATCATTTTCAAGCGGGCTCAACCTACTTTGGAGCACTTCCACACCTTTTTCGAGCGGGGATATCCTACTTTGGAGCGCTTCCACACCTTTTTCGAGCGGGCTCAACCTACTTTGGAGCACTTCCACACCTTTTTGGAGCGGGCTCAACCTATTTTAGAGCGCTTCTCCACCTTTTTCGAGCGGGGCAACCTGCTTTGGAGCACTTCTCCACCATTTTCGAGCGGGGACACACTATTTTGGAGCGCTTCCACACCTTTTTCGAGCGGGGACACCCTACTTTAAAGCACTTCTCCACCATTTTCGAGCGGGGCAGCCTGCTTTGGAGCACTTTCCACACCTTTTTCGAGCGGGTTCTGCCTACTTTGGAGCGCCTTTCCACCATTTTCGAGTGGAGACACCCTACTTTGGAGCACTTCTCACCCATTTTCGAGCGGGTTCTGTCTATTTTGGTGCACTTCTCCACCATTTTCGAGCGGGTTCTGCCTACTTTGGAGCGCTTCTCAACCATTTTCGAGCGGGGATATCCTACTTTGGAGCGCTTTTCCACCTTTTTGGAGCGGGTTCAGCTAGCTTTGGAGCGAGCCCCATAAATCTATTACCAATTCTTAGGCCTCATAAAAACATCAAAAACTAAAATACAAAACCTCGTAGTTGTTGTGACAAATTCGCCATGTTTCACATAAATGATTCATTTTTTTTCGATTTATGTTATGATATGATAATGAATATGAGTAAAATCTTATGATGAAAAAAGTTCGGTTGAGGTGAAATTAATGCAATATATCGTAACGTTCATATGGTCATTCCTACTAGTTTCTATGTTAAACTATGTAGTCAGCTCTGTACTTGGTGTACCATTTGATTTTAAAACAGGGGCAATCGTTTCAGTTGTATTCTCTATTCTTATCTTTATTATTGGAGCAATCATTCCAAACGACCCTACACCAGAAGCTGCAGACCATCATTAATTCAGCTAGAAAAAACCTGTTCAGCATCATGCCGAACAGGTTTTTTCTGTTATTTTTCCACCACACATTGACCATCACACATTTTTACATGCAATGTTTCCCCCGGTAAAACCTCACCACGTAGGAGTTCTCTTGCCACTGCTGTTTCAATATGTCGTTGGACAAAGCGTTTTAGTGGTCTTGCACCAAATTGAGCATCGGCACCTTGCTGTACTACCCAATTAATCACTTCTTGCTCAACAGATAATGTAATTTCTTGCTCTGCCACACGTTTAATCAGTTGCTCAACGTACTTCCAAGCGATTGCTGTAAAATGCTTAGTCGATAGTGCATGGAAGAAAATAATATCATCCATTCGATTTAACAGCTCTGGTTTAAAATGTTGTCTAAGCGCAGCCATAACTAAGTCCTCAACAGAGGCATCGTCTTCTTTTGCCTCCATTAAATAACTAGACCCAATATTCGATGTTAAAATAACTACTGTATTTGTAAAATTAACCATACGACCTTGACTATCAGTGATACGCCCATCATCTAAAATTTGCAATAAAATATTAGCCACATCTGGGTGAGCTTTTTCAATTTCGT
>NZ_DAMDAY010000002.1:71823-86992 GCF_032093475.1 Lysinibacillus sp.
TCGTCAAGTAGGACGACAGAATAAGGGTTGCGGCGAACGGCTTCGGTTAATTGTCCCCCTTCCTCATAGCCGACATAGCCTGGAGGGGCACCAACTAGACGAGATACACTATGCTTCTCCATATATTCACTCATATCAATTCGGATAAAATGTTCCTCAGAATCAAATAATTGAGCAGCAAGGGCTTTGGCAAGCTCTGTTTTACCAACACCTGTTGGACCTAAAAATAAAAAGCTTCCAATCGGGCGATGTGGATCTTTAATGCCTGCACGTGCACGCCACACAGCTTCTGTCACTAGTTGAACTGCTGTATCTTGCCCTACTACACGTTCATGCAATGTATCCTTTAAACGTAAAAGTTTTTCACGCTCACCCTCCACTAATTTTGTCACAGGGATGCCAGTCCAACGTGAAACAATTGAAGCAATTTCATCAGCCGTCACTTCTTCTCGTAAAATACGAGACTCTGCGCCATTTTCTAATTGTTTTTCTAATGCCTGAATGTCTTTTTCAAGAGTTGGAATTTTGCCATGACGTAATTCAGCAGCTTTATTTAAATCATATTTACTTTCCGCTTCATCTAAATCTCGACGGTATTTATCTAATGTTTCTCGTTTTTTCTGAATGTCATGCAGCATTTCCTTCTCAGCTTCCCATTGTTTTCGCATTCCTTCAGAGGATTCTTTTAACTTTGTTAATTCCTCAGTCAATTGCTCAAGGCGTTTTTTACTTGCTTCGTCCTTTTCCTTACGTAATGCCTGTTCCTCAATTTCTAGCTGCATGATACGACGGGTCACAGCATCTAATTCCTGTGGCATGGAATCGATTTCCGTACGAATCATTGCACACGCCTCATCAATCAAATCGATCGCCTTATCTGGTAAAAATCGCTCTGTAATATACCGATTAGATAGTTCTGCTGCCGCAACAATGGCTCTGTCATGAATACGTACAGCATGATGTAACTCAAAACGTTCTTTTAAGCCACGTAAAATAGACACTGTATCTTCAATAGAAGGCTCACGCACAAGTACTTGCTGGAATCGACGTTCTAATGCAGGATCCTTTTCAATATACATACGATATTCGTCTAATGTCGTAGCCCCTATACAGTGTAATTCACCACGCGCCAGCATAGGCTTTAACATATTTCCTGCATCCATAGCGCCGTCTGTTTTACCGGCACCAACAATGGTATGGATTTCATCAATAAATAAAATAATTTGCCCTTCCGAATCTTTTACCTCTTTTAAGACACCTTTTAAGCGTTCTTCAAATTGACCACGGTAACTTGCACCCGCGATTAAAGCACTCATATCTAGCTCATATAGGACACATTCTTTCAAGCCCTCTGGCACATCGCCTTTCACTATACGCTGTGCTAAACCCTCGACTATAGCTGTTTTACCAACACCGGGCTCACCAATTAATACAGGATTATTTTTCGTTTTGCGTGTTAAAATACGAATGACATTTCTAATTTCCTCATCACGTCCAATAACGGGATCCATTTTGCCATTTTTTACTTCTTCAATTAAATTTCGTCCAAATTGCTCTAATGGTTTTTTATTATCAGTTTGTTGAAATTGCATAGCTAGCACTCCTTTACCTTAATGTTTCGCATAATTTCTATACCCATTCTTGTTCTTTCGAAAAGTTTGACCTTTTTTGACTAACTTTATTTTACATCACTCGACAATTCTAAGCAAAGAAATAGCTCTAAAATTTATCACTTAAAAATGGAAATTTACGTTATAATAGTAGGTATGTTTCTATGTTTTAGTATCGAAAAATCCACTATCCTTTTGTAATAATCGACATTTATTACAAAAAGAAAGCGATGTGTTGGAGATATGGTTTTATTGGATAATATGTCTGAAAAAATTAAGGATCTTTTTCAAAAGCACGGTGTCTTTATCAAGGTGAATAAAGGGAATAAAATTTTTCTAGAGGGTGAACGGGCAAAAGAAATTTATTACATCAAATCAGGTGTAATTTCGATTAGCCAAGAAACGGAGACTGGCAAGGAGTTAACCATCCGTATTTGTGGTCCTGACAGTATAATTGGAGAGGGATCGTTGTTTTGTAATCTCGTCTATAATTCCATGACTGCAAAAGTTTTAGAACCTTCTACGCTGTATGTTTTAAGTCGCAAATCTTTGGAGCATTTATTAGAAGAACAGCCTACTGTCATGGTGGAATATATGAAGTGGTTACAAACAGAAAACTTGAAGCATCAAAGCCGTTTGCGTGATTTAGTGTTAAATGGTAAAAAAGGTGCTTTATTTTCAACGCTCATTCGACTTTCTAATACGTATGGTAAATCATTAGAAAATGGCTCTATTTATATTGATTTCCAGCTAACAAATACTGAAATAGCGAATTTGTGTGCGACCAGTCGTGAGATGATTAATCGGATGTTAAATGATCTAAAAAAACACGACATTGTCACTTTCGATAAAGGTTTTATTACAATTCATGATTTACAGTTTTTAAAAAATGAAATTGCTTGTGAAAATTGTCCATTACAAATATGCCGTATCGATTAAATTCGTT
This sequence comes from Lysinibacillus sp., assembly GCF_032093475.1. Lineage (NCBI taxonomy): Bacteria > Bacillati > Bacillota > Bacilli > Caryophanales > Bacillaceae > Lysinibacillus > Lysinibacillus sp. The sequence goes on from NZ_DAMDAY010000002.1 coordinate 74,380, forward strand.
ACATGCAAAATCCCTGCCTATTAAAATAAGCAGGGATTTTCTTCTGTTTCAGATTAACGTACGCCTAGTGCCATTTTTGCATAGCGAGACATTTTATCTTTTGACCAAGGTGGGTTCCATACAATGTTAACATTTGTACTTTTCACTTCTGGAAGCTCCCCTAATGCTGTGTTTACTTGGTCCACAATGACCGGTCCAAGTGGGCAACCCATAGATGTTAACGTCATTGTTACAGTCGCTACCCCTTCATCATCTAAATCTACATCATATACTAAACCTAAGTTGACAATATCAATTCCAAGCTCAGGGTCAATTACGTTTTCTAATGCACCTAACATGCTGTCTTTCATATCCTGATCCATTCGTATTTCTCCTTCCATCATAGTGTTAACCTTATCATAGCAGATGCATCATATTATGCCAAATGCTGTGCAAGCCAGTCAGTTGCTGCTAGCATACCGTCACGTGGTACAGCATGTCCAGCCTTTTTATTTACCATGAACTTTAAATGTTCAGGGTTTGCTTGATAGTATTCCCGTAATGTCTCATAAAATTTATACGTTTCGCGGAAAGGTACCGTTTTATCTAATTCTCCATGCCAAAAGAAGACAGGGCGACCTGCGAACTTTTCTGGTGTTAGACTGACATCGTATTTTGCTAGGTGCTCATTTATTTTTTCTACTTCTTCCTCTGACATCGGTAAATTCACACCATTTTTTGCGAATTGCTGTAACTGATACTCACCCAATTTAACAAAATTAGGCGCACCCATACATATTGCAGCTGTTTGTATCCAATCATACAGTTTAAGACAGCCTGATGTGACAATGCCGCCCATAGAAGTGCCTGCTATGCCAATATTATGATTAGCTAATAAATTTTTATTGTTTAACTCATCATATATTTGTTGCACTTCATGAATAGAATTTAAGACAATGTCCCAAAATTTTAAGTTCATTTGCATCTCTGATAGGCCTTCACTGCGATCACCATGGAATTTTGCATCTGGTAATAGGACACGCACCCCTTTATGCACCAATTGATATGCATAGTGTAAGTTATGTTCTTTTGCACTCATAAAGCCGTGTAAAAAAATCACTACCGGGGTTTCTTCATTCATATTGTCTGAATGTATATGTAATAAAGGAATATTTCCCCACACTTCTTTTTCTACAAACATTTTTGTCACTCCCAACTCTTGTCTCATCTTTATGTTAGCAAACTTTTTTCACTGTGACAAAATTTTGACGAATGAAAGACAAAGAGATACTATTCAAACTATAGGAAAGGGGCAACGAGCTATGAAACCGCATTTAATCGTATTAGACTTAGACGGTACTTTATTAACAGACCAACAACAAATTTCAGCAAAAACGAAAAAAACATTATTGCAGGCTAAGGAACAAGGTCATCAAGTCATGATTGCGACAGGACGTCCTTACCGAGCAAGTACAATTTATTATCAGGAACTAGGACTGACTACACCCATTGTCAATTTTAATGGAGCTTATGTGCATCACCCTAAAAATGCCTCTTGGCAACATATGCATACTCCGATTGATTTAAGTGTCGTACATGATGTCGTTGATTCCATCAAAGGTTACGAATACGAAAATATTATTGCTGAGGTAAAAGATGAGGTTTATGTTCACACAGAGGACGATCGTATCTTAAATATCTTTAATATGGGCAATCCCAAAATTACACTTGGGGATTTATATACACACCTCTTAGAAAATCCTACAAGTTTATTGATACAAGCCAACGAAGCGAATTCGGTTATTATACGTGACCATTTACAAGCGGTGCACGCAGAAGTTATTGAGCATCGTCGATGGGGTGCACCTCTTCATATTATTGAAATTGTGCGCCGCGGCTTAAATAAAGCGGTAGGTATTGCGCATGTAGCCAAAGATTTAGGTATCCCACGTGAGCGCATCATCGCATTTGGTGATGAAGACAATGATTTAGAAATGATTGAATATGCCGGACTTGGTGTAGCAATGGGGAATGGTATTCCAAGTCTTAAAAACATTGCCAATGAAATTACGTCAACAAATAATGAGGATGGAATCGCAAAAATACTCATCGAACGCTTGAAATTATCATAGTTAAGTAGTAAGTTCAAGTTAACATTCCATTTTTACCAGTTTAACTTTATTCAGTGGTACCCCTTTAAAGTTAGTGAGTATTAACTGAATAAAGTTAAACAGTAAGTTGAAATTAGGGGGACAAGAGAATGAAGATTTTTACGGATAGTGGATGTGATCTACCGAAGTCTTATTACGAAGAACATGATGTCGTGCTACTCCCTTTACGAGTGCAATTGAACAACAAAGAATATGAAGATGTGATTTCAATTGATTCCAAAGAAATATACGATGCTATACGCCAAGGGGCTCAGCCAAAAACATCTCAAGTGTCACCTGAGCTGTTTTTAAAGCACTTTGAGGAACTAGCTAAAAATGACGAAGAAGGTATTTACATCGCCTTCTCATCAGAATTATCGGGCACATATAGTACTGCTCAGATGATTCGCAATCAAGTATTAGAACAATATCCATCTTTAAAATTAGTCATTATCGACTCTAAATGTGCCTCATTAGGACATGGTCTTGTCGTAGAGGAAGCAGTTCGACTCCGAAATATGGGTGTATCCTTAGAAGATATGGCCAATAAAATTGGCTCCATCGCACCTCAAATGGAGCATTTGTTTACAGTAGAAGATTTAGATTATCTTGCCAAAGGTGGACGTGTATCCAAAGCAAGTGCATTTTTAGGTGGGCTGCTAAGCATTAAACCTATTTTAAATGTAGAAGATGGCAAGCTTGTGCCAATTGAAAAATCACGTGGTCGAAAAAAAGCACTTAATCGTATGTTAGATTTAATGCAAGAACGTGGTGGAACTTTTACAAATAAAATCATTGGTATTAGTCATAGTGATGATGCGGCATTTGCAAATGAAGTAAAGGCATCTATACAGGAGCGTTTTTCACCGCAAGCTGTTCAAATCACCATGATTGGCTCAGCAATCGGTTCACACGTTGGACCTGGTACGATCGCTATTTTCTTTACGAATAAAAGCTATCAAGGCTAAGCAATACCCTCGATATAATCGCTTCAACAAAAAATAGCATGTTAGGATAACTCCTAGCATGCTATTTTTATTGTTCTATTATTGTTGTACGTCTTGTTCTTGACGTCGAACTTTTCCTCGTTTAATGATGATGACAACAAAGCCAATAAAGATGACCCACACTAAGCCTAGTGCAATCATATACGGCATGTTTAAGCCTTCATCATTTCGAACTTGATAAATTTCTACCATTTCTCGGTCTAAAATAACAGGATAAACTTCTTTTTCGTTTATGCGAACTTTTTCCTCATGTAAAATACCGTTCAGCATTTTCCCTTCACCAAGTTGTTCAGGTGTTAAGTCCACACGTTGTGTTTTTCCTGTATTATTGACCATGATTACCCACTTTTCTTCGTCTGAAGAACGTGTAAAGACAAGTAGGCCGTTTTCATTTGTAATGACTTCAAAATCACCATTACGTAAAGTAGCTGATTTATTACGTAAAGATTGAACATTTTTAATATAATCAATCAATTCTTCGTCTGTTTTAAAGTTGTAAAGCTGGTGTGTATCTGGTTTTGTTTCCCCATTCATAGCAATTTCTGTACCATACTGTACAACAGGAATTCCAGGTAGCATAAATAAAGCACCCATTGCCATTTTTAAGCGTGTAGGTGGAAACATATTTTCATTAGCAGAGTCGAATGTAAAACGATGAGTTTCCAGCGAATCCACCATTATTTGTGTTGGTTTCTCGCCTGTAAAAGGCTCCATTAATTTAGATGAATCCATATCAACGTTTTTAAATATATTACGATAGATATCAGCTGTTGCTGGTGAAAACGTCGCATCAAAATTAGCATCACTTTCTTCATTAGCAATCACGTATAGAGATTCTTTTGTTTCTTTTAATGCCGCGATCATCGAATTAACAAACTCTGTATCGGCCTCTGCAATATTAGTTAAACGAATACCTCCGACATCATATGTAGAAACAAAATCAGTTGCTGACTGAATAAGTGCCTCTTGCACAGCTTTGTTCGATAAATCCCACTGTACTTGTCCATTATTTGTTGAAGCAATCCAGTCTGCTTTTGATGTATCCTTTACCCATTCATGATTTGGACTTACATTGTTGAGTGGGAAATCCACCATAATGGACATATTTTTAGCTTTATAGGCCTCTACAACACTTTGAAATTCTTCTGTAGTTCCAAAGTGACGTTCGATTGTCGTGTAGCTTGTTAGCATTGAGCCATCATATTTCTCTGTTGAAAAAATAGGTCCAATGGAAACAATTGTATAGCCCATCTCACCGATAAATTTTAATTTATCTTGCAGACCTGTAAAATCGCCTCCTGCAAATTTAGAAGGATCTTGCGTGTTTGTATCAAAATCGTTTGTACCTGAGCCATTAAAGAAACGGTCAACGAGTAAATCATAGATGCTCTCTTCTGCAATTGATGTTGACGCAGCTTCGTCCGCATGTGCTACTGGTGTAGTACTGACGAAGGAAGTTGCTAATAAAAGTGATGCAGCCGTCGCACTTATCCACTTCTTAAATTTCACTGTAATTCCCTCTCTTTCAAACCAATCCATCGTCATTTTACCAAATAACACTGTCACGTCGCTATCTTTTCAAAAGATTTTACGAAAATGCGAAATGAATTACGGCAAAAAGGTGTCAGTTCCCTCCTATTTGCTTTTTTGACAAAATAAAAGCCGTGAAGCAAACACTTCACGACTTTTACATCATTATGCTAAGAAATTTTGACCCATCGGTAGTTTAAATCCTAAGAACAGTGTAATTAATAAAAATACTGCAAATAAAATCCAAAACATACCTGTTGGTTTATTTTTCTTTTGGCGTACCAATACCATTTCCATCATACCGATAACAAGAATACCACCTAAGAATTTAAAGCCGTAAAGCATGCCTTGTCCATAGTCCATTGCTTCAATAAATAATGCTCCACCTGTGATGATAATTAATACATAAAACAGACGTAATGTCATATGTAATCCTTTAGATTGCTTGCCCATTAGCGCCGCAATTAAAAAAATGACAATACCTACTACCCACGTAGTAATATGCAAATGCGTTTGGCTAGTTAAAAAACTCATGTTTGTCCCACCTCATTCTTTTTCTATCAAACTCTATCCTACCATGCGATGGAAAGGGTTTCAAATATTACAATAGTGTTCACATAATTTACATCAATTGAACGTAAATCCAATGCTGAAGAAGCTAAAAAATCCGCGAGTAGTAACTCTCGCGGATGACAATCAATATTATTCAAAATGGTTGACTAAAGTACCGATGCCTTGAATAGAAACTTTGACTGTATCTCCAGCCTTTAAGTATTGCGGCGGGTTCATGCCTTTACCAACTCCTGCTGGCGTACCTGTTAAAATAACATCTCCCGGCTCTAAAGTAACATGCTGAGATAGGATAGATACTAAAGTTTCTACAGAGAACATCATATCCTTCGTAGAACCGTTTTGGCGTACTTCATCATTGACCTTTGTTACAACTGTTAAATCTTGTGGGTTAGGAATTTCATCCTTTGTCACTAGGTATGGTCCAAGAGGGCAAGTACCATCTAAGCTTTTACCTAAGAAGAATTGTTTATGTTTATCTTGTAAATCACGAGCTGTTAGATCATTAGCAATTGTATAGCCAAATACATAATCATATGCTAGGTTTTTAGGAATATTTTTACCACGTTTTCCAATAACGACAGCTAGCTCGCCTTCATAGTCCATTTTTGAAGAAAGATCCGCATGAATGGAAATCGTTTGTCCATCCGCAGCAATAGCAGTTGGAGATTTTGTAAAGACCATTAAATCTGTTGGTGCTGCATCGGCACCCATTTCTTTGGCATGTTCATCATAGTTTTTACCAATACACATAATATTTTTGGGTGTACGTGGAATTGGTGAAAGCCACTCGATCTCTGTAAATTCACGTTTAAAGCTATCAGCACGATCTGATTTTTCTGCTGCTTCTACTAATTTACGAATCTGTTCAACAAAATCAAAGCCTAAAGCTATGCCATCCACGATTGAACTTGAAAAAGAAGGGAGAACTTGAAGTTCATTTTGAATAGCGAGTACATCCCATACCGCTTCTTCTTTTTTTACTTTTGGTCCAAAGCTAACATGTCCACCTAATTTGAATGATAAAATTTTCATGATTTTAAGAGCTCCTTCTTTTTTCTACATAATACAACAATATGATAGAAATTGCCTTACTTTTGCGACAATAATTTTATAAGTTACTAGATCTTCATAGAATATGCATTTCAAGAGGAAAATATTATCGTGCTTCCACTTTTTTCTTATAAGTTATTTTACGCCATAATGCCTCTAACGGTCCTTGTCTCCATTTAGATAGCCAAATTTCTGCAATGATCATTTGCACTACAATGATTCCAATGGCAATTAATACCCCTGTCTCAACACTTACTTTACCGTACCAGCCAAAGCCAAATTGATAGAATAGACAAGTTCCAATAATGGATTGCATAATATACATCGTTAATGTCATTCGGCCTAATTTTGCAAATGGACTGAGCAGTTTTTGTGCAATTGGCAATAAACAAAGCAATACAATGATGCCAATATAGCCTACTGATAAGACTGGACCGCCTATGTATGTCTTTAAATAATCTAATAAATATGTTCTCGTAAACATAATAGGTAAACTTTTAATAACAACACCAATGACTAATCCAGCTATCGCCAATGTCAGCCAGAGCCACTTTAATTCTTTAGCTCGTTCCACTAAACGCCATTTAGAAGCCGCTGCACCAATTAGCATATAAGGTAAAATAGTGAATAAAGCTGCAAACCACATCCCTATCCCTGCCTGTGTAGAGAGATCTGTTAAGCGTTGCATAAAGGCATCGACCCAGTTTCCTGTACCATAAGCAGTAATTGCCTTCTCTACCGAAACAATATCTAAATAGTCATCAACCTTCGTATTAAAATTAATAATGCCTACTAAAAATAACATGAAAACCTGCATTAAACCGTTAATGATTACAGCACTGACTAATAACCACAAGGGACTTAAACGTAGTAAAAGCAGTAAAAATATGCCACAAAATGCATACATCATGAGTATATCGCCCCACCAAATCAGCACGGCATGAATAAAACCGAAGACAAACAATACAGAAAGTCTACGAAGTCCTAGCGTATAAAAATTTTGTTCACGGCTTTGAGCCTTTTGCCACTGTATGGCAAGGCCATAACCAAATAGCATTGCAAATAGTGGGTAAAAGCTTCCTTGTACATAAATTTCAATGTTTTGCTGCCAAACAATATCGGATGGCGTTGTAAACCATGATGCCAAATCAATATGTGGCATTGGCAAATAAAATGTATACATATTTACGAGTAAAATGCCCACTAAACTAATCCCTCGTAAAATATCTAATGTTGCGATTCGTTCTTGCAACATTGTTGGTTTTAGCTCCACAAAATAGCCTCCTCTTGAATAGCAGTTATGGTTGGAGCAGAGCAAGCTAAAATTTTCTTTGCTCTGCTTTGACCATAACTAATTCTTTAAGCATGAATGGTCTGTTCATTATCGAATAAATATAACACTTTATCGCTTACTTTAATGTGTAGAATGGATTCAATTGCCTCACTATAAACACGAAGCTGAACCGCATAACGCCCTAGTATTTCCTTTGACAAAGCCGGCTCCTGTGCAAAATGCGGCAGAATACGATCTGTTTTATAATCTAGCAATACCCAATTACCATACTCATCCTCAAATAAACAGTCGATAATCCCCTGCACAATTTGTGCATCGCCATCATCATCTACTCGACTAATGGTAAAGGGCATTTCCCTACGTATCTGCTTTGCTTTTTTGAAGCGTTGTCCGATTTCTGAAGTAAAGAAATGATAAATTTTCGCTAGTGGAATCACTTTTCCTTCTGCCTCTGTTAAAAGCTGTCTTGCTACTAAATCTTTTACAAACACCTTTACTTCGTTCATATCATGAAAGCCAAACTGTGGGACATGCTGCATCACTGTGTGTACAGCTGTTCCAACTTCAGCACCCGTTAGCTGTTGCTCCTGTAAAAAAGCTGGTCGAGGCGCAATAGTAGAGCCTGTTTGCTTGGCTGGAGTCGCAAAGTAATATTCCGGTTCCTCCTGGCGCTGTAGATTTTCTAAACGCTTAATTTCACTTACCGATGTTTTGGAGCGTTTTCTTGTGGATTTTTGATAGGCATACTGTGCTTGGAAACGTTCCGTTATTTCTGCCAACAATGCCTCATCCTCAGGCATCTCAAGTGCCTGTTGTACCTCATCAGCCAATGCTTGTATTTCATACGAATAATGGCTCGTATTGATAGCTTGTACCGACCAACGAGAAGGGTCATCCATTTCTTTATACGAAGTAGTTGCAACAGCCGCAAAATCTGCATGCCTTGCTACCGCTGGGCCTATCCAGTCCAAATAACTATTAGCTCTGGCACGTAAATATTCCTGAAGCGGTGCATCTGTCGGTAAATTTTGCGCATCCTGCCAGTAATCAAGCGTTTTCTCCCAACTCTTTACAGAGCCCACTAAAATCAGTCGCTCCTTTGCACGCGTCATAGCTACATATAAAACTCGCATTTCCTCTGCACGCATTTCCAGCTCCTTTTTTTCCTTCAATGCTAAAAACGGTAACGATGTATACGTGATACGATTTTCCGGGTCAATGGCCTTTACCGCAAGGCCAAAGTCTTGGTCGAATAAATAAGGTTGATGGAAATCCATTTTGTTAAACGGACGTCCCATACCTGCGACAAAGACTACAGGATATTCCAATCCTTTTGAAGAGTGAATCGTCACAAGGCGTACCACATCATCCTTTTCACCAATGGATTTGGCAGTGCCTAAATCATCCCCACGCGTTCGCATCCGATCAATAAAGCGTAAAAAGCGGAATAATCCACGAAACGCAGTCTGCTCATACATTAGTGCACGATCATGTAAGATACGTAGATTGGCCTGACGCTGCTTACCATTTGGCATTGCCCCAACCATTTCATAATAGTGTGTATCTAAATAAATCTTCCAAATTAAATCTGACAATGATCCACGACGTGCTAAATCTCGCCAATTTTCAAAGGCTAGCATAAAGCGTTGCAGCTTCTCAAACGTAGTGGTTTGCACTCCATGTCCTTCACTACGAATAAATTGGCGTAAAGCGTCATAGAAAGGTACCTTTTGATCGGCTAACCGTATTTTCGCCAGCTCATTTTCCGTTAAACCAACAAATGGTGCACGTAGTACAGAAGCTAATGGAATATCCTGATAGGGATTATCAACAACCTTCAAGACATTTAACATTATCATCACTTCAAGAGCATCAAAATACCCTTTAGAGGATTCTGCATATAATGGAATCCCTGCTAACTTAAATTCCTCCACTAAATCTGTTGACCATGTCATAGAGCGCATTAGAATTACAATATCACGATATTGTAGGGGCCGTTCTGTCTTTGTTTTCGTATCATAAACAGTTGTGCCATCCTCCATCATCTGTCGAATACGATCAATAATAAAGCGCGCCTCATATTGTGATTTTTTCAATTCCTCTAGCTCTGTGGCTTCATTGCTCATTTCCTCTAGCTCTTCTGTTGTTTCCTCTTCCTGTGGCGGATGCATCACGACAAGTTCTACGGGCATTTCTTTCTCATCATAAGGAGCAGCTGGCTTTAATGATGCATTGTCATCATAAAGAATCTCACCCACACGCTCGCCCATTATTTGTGCAAATATATAGTTCGTAGCAGTCAACACTTCTTTACGACTTCGAAAGTTAGCATTTAAATCAATTCGCATTCCTGTCATTTCAGGCGTCTCTAAAAAATCACTATATTTTCGCATGAAGAGTTTTGGTTCAGCTAAACGGAAGCGATAAATACTTTGTTTCACGTCACCAACCATAAATAAGTTGCCATTCTGCTCCTCACCTGTTTTGACAAGCTGTAAAATCGTTTCCTGTAGCATATTTGTATCTTGATATTCATCCACAAGAACTTCTTTAAAACGTTTTTTCATATCTAGCGCAACTGGAGATGGCTGAAGCTCGCCTTCTACTTCGACCGTTAAAATTTGCAAGGCATAATGCTCTAAATCTGAAAAATCAATGATACCCCGTTCTAACTTGGCTTGTCGGAATTGGTCACTAAACGCAGCAGTTAGCTCCACTAATGTGGTAATTGTTGGTGCCATTAATCTTATTTCCTCAAGCAAGCGTGCAGGTGTACGAACAAAATATGTTTCTTTCATTTTATTCATTATTTTTTTGGCTGCTTCACGTTTTTTCTTGGCAAGCTCTTGTAAATCTACATCTACTAAAGCATCCTTAGATACTCGTTTCAATGTGGACCATTTGACCGTTGCAAAATAATCAAACAGCTCCTGCCATGTCCCTTCTTGACTAATACGTATCCCCTCTTGAATCATAGCAAAATCAATTTCTGCCGTTTCAGCATAGGGGGCAGGTCCATCTGGCTGTAAGGTTATCGCTCGCATTTCTGAAATTAAAACAAAAGCTGCTTCCAAGCTATGTCGAACGGTTAATTTGACATAATGAGATAACTCTAAATCATCAATGGTCACATCATCCGCTAAATCATAGGCTTTCGGTAGACTTAACAACCACTTTAAAGGCTCAGCATGTACACGAGAAGTATCATATAGTTTACTAATCAACGTTTCGATGGCTTGGTCATCACGATCCGACGTAAAGCTATCGACAAGACGATAGATTGCCTGCACTTGAGCTTCGTCCTCTGAATCGTAAGCATCCTCTAAAACATCCGCTAAAATATCATCTCTTAATAAAGCAATTTCCGCTTCATTGGCGATACGGAAGCCTGGATCAATATCAAGCAAGTAGGCGTATTGCTTCACAATGGCTAAACAGAAGGAATGCAGTGTGGAGATTTGCGCTTTATTGACCAGACTGAGCTGCCGTCTTAAATGATTGGATGTCGGGTTTTCTGCTATAGCCTTTTCTAATGCCTCTGACATACGATGGCGCATTTCAGCAGCTGAAGCATTCGTAAAGGTCACTACCAATAGTTCATCTACATTGATGGGATTTTCAGTAGCAATGACCTTTTCAATCATACGATTAATTAGTACGGCCGTTTTCCCAGAACCTGCTGCAGCAGATACAAGCGTATCTTGACCACTTGCATAAATCGCCTTCCACTGATCATCTGTCCATGTGACATCTGCCGGCTTTGCTGGAATTGTTTGTACCATGCTATTCTACCTCCTTCCGAATTTTATCAACAATGTCATTCGGTTTCGCTTGCATCAATTGACGATAGCTTTGTTTACCATCAGACGGATCAAATTGACAAACTGCAGCAAATTGACAATAATCACATGCTGTTTTTGCCTTTAATTTATAGGGGCTGATAGCTGTATCACCAGACAAAATACCATTGCCTGCCTCCTGATGTTTACGACGAACGAAATGCTGTAGCTTTTTCATATCATTTACTGGGACAATACGTGATTGTGATTCAGATGGTGTCCCATCTTTTTTCATATAAACAGGAATGATTTTAGAGTGGCCGCTACTTTCTTCTAGTTGCTCGTCCATCGATAAAATGGCCTCAGCATTTTCTGAAAGTAGGCCCTTCATTTTGTATTGCTTTAAACGATCTTCTTCTATTTCACTATCCGTTAAATCCTTATCTAGTTTTAGCATTGGATTATGCACATGCACATACAGTACCCCTGCTGGCTCTGTTTGACCTGGTAACCAATAAGAGCTATTTTCCATCGCCACATCTAAATAAGTAAGGACCTGTAAAGATAATCCATAATAAACCTCGTTTAAATCTAAATCACGGGCTGAAGATTTATAATCAACAATCCGCAAATAAGAGCGATCATCTATCGTTGCACTATCCACTCTATCGATACGTCCTCGCATAAACATTTTCTTCCCACCAGTCAAATCAATTTCAAGTGGTGGTAGCTGTTCATGTTGCCCTGGGCCAAACGATGCCTCAATGGCAATAGGTTTAAAATGAGATACATTAGCATGCTGTGTCAATGCCGTCATCGTGCGTTCAACAATACGAATAAGCTTCCGCTGAATATAGCGATAGCGGGCACTAGATAATAAGATTTGATGTGAAAAAACAGGTACAATTTGCTCGACTGCTTGCCGTGCTAATTGTTTAATTTGCTGCTTCGTCAAACGTATCCATGAAAGCTGTTGTCTATGTGTTTCCTCTGTAATCCACTTTAACGCCTCATGGAATAAATCACCCATTGCAAAAGTTTCCAAGCGATACTCTGCACGCTCTTCTAAACGTAGACCATACGTAGTGAAATGAGAAAATGGACATCTAAAATATTTCTCTATTCGTGACACACTTGATGTAAGCTTTTGTCCGTATAACTCCTGTGTGATATAGGTTTCAAGTGGCTCAGCCTCATTTTTATGTGTAATCGGATAGCGTACACGCTCAAAAATAAGTGTCCAATAAGGAT
>NZ_DAMDAY010000002.1:87002-106823 GCF_032093475.1 Lysinibacillus sp.
CTTGTTTATAAAATTTTTGTAATGCTAGCCATTCAGGTGCTAATTCACGACTATGCTCTGCTTGACGTAGCTGTATCATAAGGTGGGCTAATGCGGTACGTGGATGGCGTAAATAAGGTAAAACATCTCCATCCAGTAATTCAATCGGATCAATAACTACTCGCTCTATAGCAACATCACTTAATAGACCTGGCGCCTTGTCATTACCAACTATTTTCTTGATATATAAAGAAGGTAGCAGTGCCTTGCCCTCTTCATCTGCTGTTGGATATGTCACATAAAGCTTATTAGAAGGTGTCGTAACTGCACGATAGATTAAGAAATTTTCCTGTAATAAACGATTGGTAGAGGTTGGTGCAAGCTCATAGCCAATTTGACTAAACCATTCACGCTCTGAATCTGACAATAATCCCTCATATTCCATTCGTGTTGGATAAATTCCATCATTCATCCCTACAACAAAGGCAACCTTTATATTAGAAAGACGAGCCAAATCAACAGTCGCAACCATGACCTCATCTAGGGTTGGTGGAATTCGAGAAAATTCTAATGTATCAAAACCTTCATCAAGTATTTTGGCTGCTTCCTCCACAGTCATCTCCTGCTCACCAAACATATAGACGAATTGATCGAGGACTGCAATCCATTCATTCCAAGCTTGGTCGTGCTCACTCGCTGCTAAAGCGTCGCCTCGATCAAGCTCACGGTCTTTCATCATCTGAAGCTTGTCATAAACCTGTAATGCCTCCACAAGTTCAAATAAGGCAGTGGCAATTTCCCTACCAGTTTGTGCAGCTTCAAGCTTGTCCTGTAAATTTTTTAATGGTTGGCGAATTTCATCTCGAATAGCCTCGATTTCTGCCTGCATTGCACGCTCTTCATCTGTTTGTACACGCGAATGGAATTCTAGTCCTCGATACTTTTTATAAAACCAACGAGCCTCCTCAAACCAACGTTCGCCATAGATCCCCTGTGCCAAACAATAGTTTTCCAATCGATCCGCTCGTTCTCGCCAAATTGTTAGTTCAGCTTGGAGCGGGAAAAACAAATCGGTTTTCACACTGCGAAAGACCGGTTCATATTTCCAATTAGACGTCATGATCTCTAATGCAGACCGACTTAACTCTATTAATGGATGGTGTAGCATCGTTTTTTTAGTATTTGTGAAAATAGGAATATCATATTGTTGGAAAATACTTGCGATAAGTGGATCATAGAGATCTGCTTGTCTATATAAAAGTACAATATCCTGATAGCGATATCCGTCTTCTTTTGTCAATTTAGTTATTTCCCGGGCAATCGCATGTACCTCCGCTCGACGATTTGATGCTTCAAGTACCATGACATCTCCTGAGGTTTCTTTCGTTTTAGGCATTAAATTTGCAAAATTAGCCTCCACATGCTGTAAATCTTCAGAATGAAATCTTCTAGCATGATAAAAATGTAATGGAAAATCAACATCAATGCCCTCTTCATTGGCGATATCATGGAGTCGTTGATTTGTTAAAGCTGCTTCATGAAATAGTGCCTGCTCATCAAAAGCCTCATCTATATGGTCAAATGGAAGAACAACGGTTACTTGCTTCGTTACCTTTAATAACTCTCGAACCAATTCCAATTCTCGTACAGTGAAGGCCGTAAAACCATCAATATAGATTGTCGCTTGCTTCATCGTTTCAGCGTACTTTAATTGTTCTGTTAAAATTGGATAATAGCCCTCACTGTCGACATATGTTGTACCAAGTCGTTCCTCCAATGCCTGCAAAACGACATGTAAATCATTCGTTTTTGCTTGTAAGGTGTTGGGAGCATCAAGTGCCTTCAAAGATTCCGTTACTTCTGCCAAGACTGAACTATTGACGCTATAGCGACTAAATTCTTTTAGAAGGGTTTCTATTTCCTCTGTAAATCCTCGTTTTCCTGCTGCTTGTCGAAATAAAGAAAACTCGCTTTTCTGTTCCTCTAAAAGTTTACGAATGAGCATTCGGTAACCATAGCCATTTACTTCTTTACGTGCGATACCACCTGTCTCCTGTAAGACTAACCACGCTAAACGCTTAAATGTCATCACCTGTGCTCGAATCAAACCTTGTAAACCATGCTTATTCGTCAATTCATATTCGGTAGAATAGGACATCTGGTCAGGAACAATGATGAAAATTGGATGCCCTAATGGGTCCGTCTTAAGTTGTTCAACAATTTCCTGATGAATAAATGCCGATTTCCCTGTTCCCGATCGTCCTGAAACAATACGTAATGTCATATCCTTTCCCCCTCTTTAGATGGTTTTCTTTTCTTCTAGTAAACACCTCACCAAATCGAGAGCGTGCTTTAGCTGTGGAATCATCTATTATTAACGGGTTCCTTTTCTCTTTGGGTGAACCCTTCTACATTTAAAATCAACTTTACTAGTCTACCTTAAATTCTATCGAAAAAAACTAGTAAATACTATTTATCAACCTTCACCTGACAATAAAAAAGAAGGATATGTTTACATAAAAAAACAGCCTCTTCAGATAAAGAAAGAGGCTATAGTAAATAGTTAACTGGCATGGTGATCACGGTTTTTCGTCAAATTTCGCGCTTGCTTTAAATCTCTTTCTACACGAGCGTTCAATCGCTTCTCAATTAGCTTGCCTACCCACCATAAAATAACAATTGCAACTGCAGCAATCACTAATCTTATGGGGCTTGTCAATAAGGATTGAAGATCATAGCCTAGTACACTCATCCCTAAAATCATGACAAACTTTCCAGCCAGTAAAACAACTAAGTAAAACTTTTTATGAATATGGGATAACCCCGCTACAATATTCACTATAACAGATGGTGTAAAGGGAAAGCATAGGAGGACAAATAGAGGACTAATACCATTCATATCCACCCATTTTATTAGCTTCTGAACTTTTTTACTGCCTGTTAAAAATTGTAGCTTTGGATGCTTACCAAAATGGCGGACAAGCAAAAATACTGCATAGGAGCCAGCTACGGAGCCTAACCAAGATAATAAAAACCCTAACCATAAGCCAAATGCACTTGCATTGGCAACAACGAACACGACTAAAGGAAGAAATGGTAAAAACGCTTCTAAAAATGGTAACAGTAAACCAATGATTGGACCAAGTGTTCGATACTGTGCCGCAATCTGTTCAATATTTTCTACAGTAAACCATTCACTCAACATCGACACCTCTATTTATACTGTAAAATTAAATGAAAAATTGTTAGCTCATCTGACGTATTTCGATATTCATGGGGCTGATGCCCTGAGAATACTAGTGTATCCCCTTCTTCCAGTAATTCATGCATATCTCCAGCAGAAATAACTGCTTGTCCCTTGATGACCATTATAGTTTCTTCTACCCCTTCTGTATGAGCTTCACTCCTGCTAACGGCTCCTGGCTCCATTTCAACCTTATAGAATTCCCACCCCCGCTCCGGGTTATACGGAATGATAGAATACACTCGATAGCGCCCCTCGTCCTCATCGACATGTGGCACATCTTTACTGCTATAACGTGTGAAATGGGCTGTTGGTGGCTGCAATAAAGAAGAAAATGAAATACGCATCCCTGCAGCAATTTTCCAAATCGTCGACACAGTTGGGTTGGCCTCTCCTTTTTCAATTTGGGCAAGCTGCGCTTTACTAACGCCTGTTTCTTTTGCTACATCATCTAGGCTTAAATGACGCTGCTGTCTAATTTTTTTTAATTGAAATGCTAAATTCCGGCTCATTTGTTCCACTTTTACTCACCATTTTCTATTGTTTATTTTATCAGACATATGTATACTTTAATAAACATCAAGAACTATCAAACAATTCCATCAATAGTATACATGGAAATTATCAAGAAAGGATGACCTATTTATGACAAGTACAACAGAGCTTCATCGGAATACAACAAGCTCTTCCAACGATAGCTTTTTACAAGGTGTGAAAGATTGTGTACCAACATTACTCGGTTATATTAGTATAGGACTTGCATTCGGTGTTGTAGGTTCCGCTTCTGGTTTATCTGTCCTTGAAATCGCACTTTTAACGATCCTTGTTTATGCTGGATCTGCACAATTTATTTTTTGTGCGCTTCTCTTAACAAGTAGTCCTGCTTCTGCTATTATTGTAACCATTTTTGTCGTTAATCTACGCCATTTATTAATGAGTTTAACATTAGCACCTCATTTTACGCGCTATTCCATGCTAAGAAATGTTGGCTTCGGTACATTATTAACAGATGAAACATTTGGCGTAGCCGTAACAAAGCAAATGCAAACAGGCAAATTATACGGCAAATGGAT
Source organism: Lysinibacillus sp. (assembly GCF_032093475.1). NCBI lineage: Bacteria > Bacillati > Bacillota > Bacilli > Caryophanales > Bacillaceae > Lysinibacillus > Lysinibacillus sp. The sequence goes on from NZ_DAMDAY010000002.1 coordinate 91,299, forward strand.
GGATGGACTAAACATTACTGCCTACTCTTTCTGGATTCTTTCCTGTGTTACTGGTGCCTTTTTAGGGCAGTGGGTCGCCAATCCTGAAAAATGGGGCTTAGATTTTGCGTTAATTGCCATGTTTGTTGCGCTATTAGTTCTACAATTGAGCAGCGTTGGCAAAAGTAAAATCATGCATTATATTAAATTAATCGGCTATATGGTGGTCATTATGTATGGTCTTTCTTATATAGTACCTTCGCATGTGGCTGTGCTGCTAGCAACAATCATTGTCGCAACAATTGGGGTGGTGACGGATAAGTGACGACAACTACATATATGGTCTGGCTCATTATCGGCTGTGCCCTTGTTACATGGCTACCGCGTGTTATTCCCTTTATGTTCGTACGTAGTGTAACACTCCCCGATGTGGTGCTTAAATGGCTCAGTTTTATTCCTGTTTGTATTTTAAGTGCTCTTGTCATCGAAAACTTATTAGATACTGACAGTGGCAAATTGGTGACATTGGATTGGCCCGTTTTTGTTACATTTGTGCCAACACTAATTATTGCACTTATTACAAAAAGTTTGTCCATTACAGTTATTGCTGGTGTTATCATTATGGCAGCTGTACGATTTTTCATGTAAAAAGGTCAGTCCCTTCGCTAGGACTGACCTTCTTTTATTTCTTCAGTTTACTTGCTAGCCAAAAACCGACTGTTAATGAAAAGGCATCAATGACAAAAATAATTGATGGAGATGTATAACCTGCATAGACAGAGGCAGCAATAAGTGCAATCGCTAATACTAATGCAACATAGCGATTATACGTAATTCTTGTAAACAATAACACCAATAAAGCAGGTATAAATAATGCTAACATCATTTTTCCAAAAACGTCCATTATACATCCCTCGGCTCAGCAAGCAGTAATCCGATGCGGTAATGATCATTACTATATATAACATGCTGTGTGAGACGAATTTCATTATTTCGATCTAACACTTCTAGACGACAATGGGCTGCATTTAATTGTAGCGCTTCGTACAGTTCATTTTCAGTAAAAATAGTCACACCATTTACCTTGCGAATACATTCCCCTGCCAGTAAGCCCATTTTTTCAGCTGGTGAATCAGGAAGTACGGCTGCAATAATCGCACCCTTTGTACTTGGTGCTACCGCATAATGATCTGTTTTATCTTGTTGAGCAAAGTAAATAGACATAATGATACGGATTAGCGCTCCAATACCAAGCGTCAGGAAACCGATCATTGGCTCAAAATAAGCAGCTAAACCGCCTATTAAAATAAGCTGTCCTAGTAATAAAACAGATCGCCCTATTTTAGGCAGTTTTAATGCTGGTAATTCCTTTCTTAGCAGCTTGGCAAAGCCTATAACAATCGGAATCAATACAAATGCAAATTGACTATCTCCTATCGTAAACAATGGCCAATACGGCAACACGGCAGAAATAGCATCACCAGGCATAACAAAGAAAATCGGAAGCACCCAAACATTCCTTGAACGATACACAATAGCCTGCATACCCCGCTTCGTTTTTTCAATACTAGGCGTAGTAACCTTCATTGCTGCACGTCGAATCAATAGTCCTTCCGCAATGACACAAAGACCCGCAAGAATGGTAATCGTAACGACTGCTCCATCATCTAAATTGACATCCTCAAAGGAAATTTTCCACCAAGAGAAAGACCAATGGTAATAGGACATAGCCCATATCGCTAATGTTGCAATACCCATTGTGAAAATGGGTGACAATGCATTAATGAAATACAAGATAAGTGCTACTATAGAAACTGCTATTAAAATAATTAAAAATTCTTTCGGTACAGTAAGCCCTGCTATCATACTGATAAGAGAAATGAGTAATGCATAAAGCCACCCATCTTTCCATTGTCCGATTAGCTCCGTCCAGCCCCAAATAATGCGTCTATTAAAATATTTTCGCTCCTGTTTTACACGACGATAACCTAATAAAATAGCAAATATTATGACTATATACAGTAATGGGTTGAGTAAAAAGCGGCCAATCGCTGTTACAATTTCTATTAATATCTCACTAACCATACGAACACCCGCCATTTCTATCATGAATACTATGAATTTATTGTATCAAACGACTACACTCTTGCGTAGTACAAACTCATAGAAAGCTTTGTATTATGGTCATTTTATTCTTTTAGCAGATGTTATTGTTCAATTGCATGTAGTAAAAAGCTAGTGGCCATTTGGAATTGCTGATCATTTTGACGATCGGCTTTAAAATCCTTTAACGTCTCATTTAAACTATTAAAGAACGTTGTATCCATGTAAAATTCATCTTCTGCAAGTTTTAATTTTTTCTGTTTACGATAAAGATTAACCGCCTCTGCCGTTGTCTCGTCCATATAGCCATCTAAACGATCAATTTGATAGCCTAGTTTCTGTAAGGCATTTTGTGAATACGAAATTTCCTCACTCATATCACCCACTTTAAACTTACCTGTTAGAGGATGGAGTTGAAAAGCAAATAATTCATTTTGCTCAATTACTAAACTTGCTTCAATACCCTGCCCATGAATCCATTCGCGTTTTGGTGTTAGCCATTTATTGGTTGATAATTTTAACTCGCCACCATTTGAAAGCTCCCAAGATTCCTGCACAGTTCCTTTTCCAAAGCTTTTAACCCCCACAAGTGAAGCACGACCCCATCCTTTTAAAGCACCGCTCAACACCTCACTAGCAGAAGCACTACCTTGATTTTGTAAAACAACGATTGGAATTTTGTTCATCGTTTCTAAATATTTTTCGTCAAAGCCCTTTGTTTGCGTTTTTAATGGTTCCATAGCCCCTTCCGCATTTTGCATATATGCAAATACTTTGCCATTGTCCAATACCGTGCTCAGTAGCGCTGCGACGCTATGTAAATAACCACCTGGATTATCACGTACATCAATTACAATTCCTTCAACATCTTTACGAAGCAATTTACTCGTTTCAGCAACCCATTCATTCGCTGTCTTTTCACCAAATAATGAAATAACCACATAACCAATGGCTGTATCTTCAACCATTACAACTTCACTTGATACGGTTTTATTAGAGATGGCAGCGCGTTCCATTGTCATTTTAATATGTTTATCCTCACTAGGACGATAAACAACAATGGTTACCTTCGTTCCTTTCTCACCTTGAATTAAATGCATTAACTCACTCATCGTTTTCCCATCAACCCGAACCCCATCAACTTGTACAATTTCATCGAGCGAGCGCATACCTGCCTTCTCTGCTGGTGATGAACGGACTGGAGACACAACAATAAATTTCCCTTTATTTTCTGTTAGTTCAATCCCTATGCCCACTCTTTCCTCGGCCAGCATTTGCCGATGTTGCTCTGCCTCTTCCTTGGAATAATACGTACTGTAAGGGTCCTTAATGGCATCAGCCATACCACGAAGAGCCCCCTCCACCAAGGCATCCTTTTTCGTACTGTATACAGATTTCTCTTCGATGAGTGTCATGGCTTCACCAATTGTATCAACCTCCGTAACAGGCTCCTTTTTATCGCCAATATTGAACCAATCAAAGTAAATACCACTACCTACCACTAAACTACTAAGTAGGACTCCGACACCAGCCGTTAATTTGCGCAAATCTTCCCTCATCCGTCTCTTTTACTGTATGACTCTATTTTTTCAAACATACAAGATTACCTTTCAAATTTATGAAGGGAGAATATTTCACTTTCCCTAAGGGTTTCACCTTGCTCCGAGGGTATTCGCTCTTGTTCCGAGGGTGTTCACCCTTGCTCCACAGGTATTCACTCTCGTTCCGCGGGTATTCACTCTCGTTCCGCGGGTATTCACTCTCGTTCTGCGGGTGTTCGCCTTGCTCCGCGGGTGTTCGCTCTCGTTCCGCGGGTATTCACTCTCGTTCCGCGGGTGTTCGCTCTCGTTCCGCGGGTATTCCTCCTCGCTCCGCGGGTATTCACCTTGCCCGCGGGTATTCACCCTTGCCCCGCGAGTATTTCATTTCACTCTTGTTTATAAATAAAAAAATCTGCTCGTTTCTACTATAGAAAACGAACAGATTTTTTATGAATTAATCTAATGCATCTACATATTCCTTTAACATGTCCACGTCCATAGGTCCTTTAATGGCACGTTGAATATAGCCGTTGGAATCAATAAAATAAGTTGTTGGAATGGGAATAATTTGATAATCCAATCCTACCGAATTATCTTGATCCAATAGAATTGGGAATGTTAGCTCGAAGCTATCTCTAAAGGTCATGACTGTGTCCACTTTCGCGTCATCTGTCACATCACGCTCTGCCGTTGTTAAATTAACAGCTAAGATTTCAACATTTTTCTCTTTTGCATACTCATCATAGAAGCTTTGCATATGCGGCATTTCCGCCTTACATGGTGGACACCATGTTGCCCAGAAATTTAAAACAACCTTTTTTCCTCGAAGATCACTTAGCGTAATGTCTTCCCCATCTAAGCTTGTTAATGTGAAATCAGGTGGTGTATCCCCATTTCCTAAGCCTACTTCACGTTCCTCCATATCCTTACCGAGGGCCGATTTTTCAATTGCACGTTCTTCGTCAATTTGCTGCTTTACATATGTACCAATCATCGCAACTACTAAAAGCACGACAATCAGTAGTCCAATATTTTTTTTCATTCCTTACCTCCCACAATGTTTCGCTCACGTTGAATGACTATTCCCATACAAAGTAATACTAGACTGACTCCCACAGCCGTTTGCGATACACCTAGTGGCTGAAAGAAGGCAACAAGTATATAGCCAACTGTATAGAGTAATAAAGTTTGTTTCATTGCTGCTAGTTTCCATAATATGAGGAGTGTTAATAGACTTAGCACAACTAATGTAATAACTTCACTCGGTGTGGTGTTGTCGTTGAGTAGCACGACAAGCATTTGATAAATTGATTGCGTTAAAATAATTGCCCAGCTACAAGGTATCATCTCCCGTTCATCAAACCCCAGTTTGTGACGCTTTCTCCGTATTTGCAAAGATGCTACAATGACGCCAACATAAACACCAATGGTTCCGCCATTAAAATAAAGCAAAGAAATTGGATAAGATACAACGGACTTGAAATCAGTTACTAACAGGCTTAATTTCCACACAATGATAAATGTGAAAACGGCATCACTATATACATCCGACCACTTTTTTGAAAATTGTATACGCAATATAAGCCACACAATAAAAAATGTAGCAAGTAAAGCGATAGCAGTTGCTGGTAAAGTTAATGCTCGAATGGAGTACCACTCCGTATTAATCACTCCAACAAACCCTCCTCCAAAAGATACATACAGCATAGCATAGAACCTTTTTAAAATAAGAATATTTCCTACGTTTTCAGAAATTCTTAAGAAATCAGGGTCGTAAAAATACCCCACTATGTATATGTTCATCATAACATATTTTACAAAAAGTATGGAACGAAGGCTTTGAGGGAAACAATAGTAGACATACAAAAAGCTATACACTAGAAAACTCTAATGTATAGCTTATTTTTTACAATGGAATATATTTTAGTGGGTTTACACTGCCGACTGCTTGTCCTCTCCAAGGGCCATTATGCACTTCAAAGTGTAAATGTGGACCAGTGGAGCGACCAGTACTGCCCATCGCTGCAATTTGCTGACCTTGTGTTACTTCCTGTCCTACACTAACATTGAATGCACTTAAATGCGCATAGACAGTTGTATAAATTTGTCCATCAATGGAGTGTGTTAGGATGACAACATTACCATATGAACTAAGTGGTGCTGCATAAGAAACTACGCCATCTGATGCTGCCCAAATTGGTGTACCCGTTGCATTCGCAAGGTCGACACCGTAATGGAATTCAGGGCCTGCCCCAAGATTTCTCCAGCCATATGGTGACGTTAAGCGACCATTCGTTGGTTTAATCCATGTACCATTTGATTGAGGCGCATTGACTGTTCCACCAGATGAACCACCGCCACCACCTTTGTTAGCAGCTGCCGCCGCGGCTGCCGCGGCTGCTTTACGTTTTGCTTCTTGTTGACGAGCAATTTCAGCTAAACGCTTTTGTTCAGCAATAATTTGATCTTGTAATTCTTGACTTACTTCTAATGCTTCAGAGTATTCTTTTTCAAGTAATACTTTCTCTGATTTTAGCTTTTCTTGCTCTTTTTCTAATTGGTCGACTAATTTGTTTTTCTCAGCTTTTTGACCATCTAATGATGCTTTTAATCGTTCAAGCTCAGCTTTTTTACCTTCCAATTTTTTTCGCTTTTCTTCAACTGCTTGCTTTTGCTCTTCTAATTTTTGTTTATCTTCTTTTTGATCTTGAATAATTTGACGATCTGCTTCTAATAATGCATTGACTGCAGAGAAACGATCGATGAAGTCTACAAAACTATTAGAACCAAGCAATACGTCTAAATAGCTTACTGATCCACCCGCTTGAATGGCACGAGCACGCTCTTGTAACAATAAATCACGCTCTTCAATTTTATGCAGAAGTTCCTTAATAGACGCTTCTAATTTTTTAATTTCTTCATTTGTGGCATGAATATCAGCTTGTACATTTTTAATATTACTATTGGTTTTGTCGATTTCAGCGTTCAATGCTTGAATTTGATCTAAGATTTTTTGTTGCTTTTCTTGATTAGCAGTAATGGCATTTGACTTATTACTAATCGAAGAGTTTAATTCATTTTTCTTTGTTTCAACTTGTTTCTTTTCTTCTTTTAAATCCGACAAACTTGTTGCATATGCTGATGGAGTTTGGATAAAAAGAATTAGAGCAGATGCTGCTGCAAGTGTTTTCAATGTGTTTTTCGCCTTACTTTTCACCGATTGAACTCCCCTTCGACTATTCTTGTTCTACCTCACAAATATCCGTTGTGACTAAATTTTTAAGAACTTGCGTACTGACATGAAGCTTCCCCAAATACCGATAAGTACCCCTATGAGTAACAGAAGACCGCTCACCTGATACACAAGTGGAGAAAAATCAAGTACTTGAATAAGCTCACCTTGTAAACGTGGTGCAATAATTTTATATACATTGTGGTAAAGGGTTGTGACAACCGCAATCGGAATGATGGAACCTAAAATCCCGAGCCACATACCTTCCAATAGGAATGGGATACGTACAAATGAATTTGTAGCCCCTACAAGTTTCATAATTTCAATTTCATCTCGACGTGCAATAATCGTAATACGAATAGTATTCGAAATTAAGAAAATTGCCGTAAATAATAACCCTAAAATAAGCACGATTCCTACATTACGACTAATATTTAAGAAGTTAAATAGTTTTTCAACTTTTCCTTCGCCATACATAACGTCATATGTATACTCATATTTATCAATTGCTTTAGCAACTTTTGCTGTTTGCTGCGGGTCAGCAGCCTTTACATAAATTACATTACGTAATGGGTTACTTTGTTCAAATAGCTTAAAATCATCACCAAAATCTTTGACTAGCTTGGTTAACTCATCTTCTTTTGTGGAATAGTTCATCTCAGAGACACCAGGCAATTTTTTGACTTTTTCAATGAGTGCTTTTTCAGCAGCTTCATCCGCCGTCTCATCAATTAAAACTTTAATTTCGACATCGTTTTCTAAATCGGTTGCTACTTTATTTAAATTCATCATAATAAGTGCAAAAACGCCTACTAGTATGAGTGTAACTGTTACGGCACTAACAGATGCAATGGTCATCCAGCTATTTCGGCCAAGTGATTTGACACTTTCACGGAAGTGACGTTGGACTGTATTAAATTTCATAGCCGTATTCACCTCCGTGTTCATCACGGACAATTAATCCGCCCTCAATTGCTATTACACGACGACGAATCGTGTTAACAATTTCACGGTTGTGGGTTGCCATCACAATCGTTGTTCCTCGTGCATTAATTTCCTCAAATAAATTCATAATTTCCCATGATGTTTCAGGATCAAGGTTCCCAGTAGGTTCATCTGCAATCACCACTTTAGGAACATTGACAATCGAACGTGCTATCGAAACTCGTTGCTGTTCTCCCCCTGACAGCTCATTAGGGAACATTCTTGCTTTATGCTTTAATCCTACAAGTTCTAAAACTTCCATAACACGACGTCGTATTTCATCTGGCTTTTCCTCAATTACTTCAAGCGCAAAAGCTACGTTCTCATAAACATTCAAACGAGGTAGCAATTTGAAATCTTGGAAAACAACGCCAAGTTGACGGCGCAAAAAAGGGACCTTTTTATTCTTTAATGTTGCTAAATCAATACCATTGACAATGATTTGCCCTGATGTTGCCTTTTCTTCACGGTACATCAATTTAATAAATGTAGATTTACCTGCCCCACTTGGACCAACTACATACACAAATTCGCCTTGCTTTATATTAACGGAAATACCATTTGTCGCAACAACACCATTTGGGTACTTCTTTGTCACATTTTTCATTTCTATCATGATTAAACCACCTAAAACTCTCATCTATGTAAGAGGTATTTCTTTTACTATTATAGCACTCTATTTCTGTTTTTTTATTACAGTTTCATTTCAATCCGTGGTAGTTCCTTCAATTTCGTTCTTTCCTTGCCATTATTTTTAAGAAAATGACACAAAATAAAAACAGAAATCGACTTCCTTTAGCGTCGAATCCTGTTTGATTTAAAAAAGCATTCAGGCCTTTAAGATAGCCCAAATGCTTCTGTTGTTAAATTTGTTGTTCGTCTGTTGTTGTATAGCGTACTAATACAGCACCCGTTTTCGATTCACCTTCGATAAATAAACGATTTGCACCTTCTACTTCTTTATCAAAACGAACTACTTTAGAAAGGAATTGATCTTGTGATTCCATTTTAGAAACATCCTGAATTCCTACATCCACTTTCCCAAAATTCGTGACAACTTTTCCGCTTAATGAAATTGATCGTGGGACATATAATTCGACTGCCCCAGCAACTGTCTGTGCCTTTATTTTCGATGAGTTTGTTGAACAAGTCGTCACCACTACATGTCCATTGACAGATTTAGCTTCCACTTCATCCAAAGCACCATCTAAATAAACACGTCCATTTAATGTTTCAGCTTCTAAATCTTTACCACGGACATTTGTCAATTCAATGGAGCCATTAGATGAATCAACTTCCGCTTTTCCAAAGTTAAACTTCGTACCTTTAATAGCACCATTTAACGTTTTCACTTTTAATTCTTCAAACTCTGTGTCTTGTAAAGAAACACTACCATTCATTAGACGAACAGATAATTTTTCAAGCTTTTCCTTAGGGACTAACACCTTAACATTAACTTGAACAAGCTTCAATTGGCTTAAAATGCGCAATGAACGCTCATCCTCTTTCACAACAAATTGCTCTAAAAAGTGATTACGTGTCTCTTCCTCACTATCGTTCATCAGTGGTGCCTTCACCTTGCAAATAACTTGGATTGTGTCTCCTTCACTAGCTTCCAATGAAAAGTTACCGTTTGGTAATTCAACAATAACATTGTCTACATGGGCAGCAGCCACTTCTTCAGTATGTGTAAACTCAATTTTATCTCCAAATGGAGAGGCTACATCAAATTCCTTAACCTTTTTAACAGCCGTATTCATCATATCCATAAAAAGAGAACCGATCTGTGTTAAATCTTTACGAAAATCCTGCATTTCATCTTGGAAATGCTTCATAAAATCATCTTTTTTCTTATCATTATCTTTTGGTTTTTCTTCAAAGAGTGACTCTTTTTCAGTTGAAAAGGACGGTGTCTCTTTTGTCACATCATCCATAACATTTTGAGTAGACTTGCCAGGTTGCTCTAATGCTTCCAATAATGTAATCGCCTCTTGTGCCGAAATCGTACCTTTTTCTACAAGTTCTAAAATTCGTTGACGTTCATTTTGCATAAATAAATAGCCTCCCTCAGTTCGTTATACTATTTATACGATTCATCATGTGAAAAGTTTCACTGCAAAATTGAATAAATTGGGTCTTTTCATTACAGCAACCTAGCATTACTTCTTTCAGAAAAATTTATAGGGCATCTGTCTTTTTGGTTAAATTTCCAAACTAGTTTGAGCGGGGCTCTCCTATTTGGATCATTTTTCACCTTTGATTGAGCGGATTTCTCCATTTTTGGATCACTTTTCACCTTTGATTGAGCGGGTTTCTCCATTTTTGGAACACTTTTCAACCTTGATTGAGCGGGTTTCTCTACTTTTGGATCACTTTTCACCCAATTGATTAGCTACCGAGTGAAACACCTTTTAAGATTGAGAGGCCTCTGCTAGCAATGCATCCATTCGCAAACGATCGCGTTCTAAAATCGGCTTTAGGTATTTCCCTGTGTACGAGCCTGCCACTTCTGCAACTTCTTCAGGTGTACCCGTCGCAACAATTGTTCCGCCTTTGTCTCCGCCTTCTGGTCCTAAATCGATAAGATAATCAGCAGTTTTGATAACATCTAAATTATGTTCAATTACTAATACAGAGTCGCCATTTTCAACAAGTCGTTGTAACACGACTAGTAATCGTGCAATATCATCGGCATGTAAGCCTGTTGTTGGTTCATCCAAAATATAGAAGGACTTTCCTGTAGAGCGTCGATGTAATTCTGAGGCCAATTTTACACGCTGTGCCTCACCACCCGATAAGGTTGTGGCAGGTTGTCCTAATTTCATATAACCCAAGCCAACATCAACAATTGTTTGTAGCTTACGTTGGATTTTTGGAATATTTTCGAAGAACACGACTGCATTTTCAATGGTCATATCGAGAATATCTGCGATACTTTTATCTTTATATTTCACTTCTAGTGTTTCACGATTATAACGTTTACCATGACATACTTCGCAAGGTACATAAACATCTGGAAGGAAATGCATTTCGATTTTAATAATGCCATCCCCACGACATGCTTCACAGCGACCGCCCTTGACATTAAAGCTAAACCGGCCCTTTTTATAACCTCGTACCTTTGCTTCATTTGTTGCAGCAAAAACATCGCGAATATCATCAAAGACACCAGTATATGTTGCTGGGTTTGAACGAGGTGTACGCCCAATTGGTGATTGGTCAATATCAATAACCTTTTCAAGCTCATCCATACCCGTCACTTCTTTATGCTCGCCAGGTTTGACCTTAGAACGATTCAGCTTTTGTGCCAATGATTTATATAAAATTTCGTTTATAAGTGTAGACTTCCCAGAGCCAGAAACTCCTGTCACCGCTACAAATAAACCTAGTGGAACATCCACTTTGACACTGCGCAAATTATTTTCCTTGGCACCTTTAATAGAGAGCTTACGACCATTCGGTTGACGTCTTTCAATTGGCAATGGAATAAATTTTTTACCACTTAAATATTGCCCAGTTAACGATTTTTCATTATTCATAACTTCTTGTGGTGTTCCGGCTGCTACAATTTGACCGCCATGAACGCCTGCGCCCGGTCCTACATCAATGAGATAATCTGCTGCTAGCATCGTATCTTCATCATGCTCTACCACAATTAGCGTATTTCCGATATCACGCATATTTTGTAATGTGCTAATCAAACGATCATTATCCCGTTGATGCAAACCAATCGAAGGTTCATCTAAAATATAGAGAACTCCAGTTAAACGTGAACCGATTTGTGTAGCTAATCGAATACGTTGCGCCTCTCCACCTGATAAAGTACCTGCAGCGCGGCTCAATGTTAAATAGTCTAAGCCTACATTGACAAGGAAGCCCAATCGTTCCTCAATTTCTCGTAAAACTAGGCGAGCTATTTGCAAATCCTTTTCAGTGAGATTAAGCTCTTTGAAAAATGTGTCCGCTTCCTGAATCGAGTATTGTGTTACTTCACCAATATGCTTGTCCGCTACTTTTACCGCCAATGTTTCAGGCTTTAAGCGATAACCTTTACATGAAGGGCAAGCTTGTTGAGCCATATATTTTTCCATTTGCTCACGAACATAATCTGACGTTGTCTCTTTAAAACGACGCTCAACATTACGGACTACCCCTTCAAATTCAATCATTTGATCTCGCACATTGCCAAACTCATTTTCATAATGGAAGTGAATTTTGTCTTTTCCAGATCCATATAGAACTTTATCCATCTTGTCTTTTGGTAAATCCTTCACAGGCACATCCATTGGAATATCATAGTGATCACAAACCGCTTTTAATAATTGTGGATAATACTGCGAACTAGTTGGTTCCCACGGTGCAATGGCATGCTCTAACAAGGAACGGTCCCAATCAGGCACGACCAAATCTAAATCCACTTCTTGTGTTGAACCTAAGCCATCACAGCTTGGGCAAGCACCAAACGGACTATTAAATGAAAACATACGAGGCTCAAGCTCACCAATAGAAAAACCACATAACGGGCAGGCATGATGTTCACTAAATAGTAGTTCCTCGTGCTCCATCACATCCACAAGTACTCGGCCATCAGCTAATCGTAAAGCCGTCTCTAGAGAATCACTTAGACGAGCAGCGATACCTTCCTTCATGACCACGCGATCCACTACTACTTCGATCGAATGCTTTTTATTTTTATCAAGATCAATCGCATCATCTAAATCACGTAATTCACCATCTATACGCACACGTACAAAGCCCTGCTTTTTTAAATCCTCCAGCAGTTTAACATGTGTTCCTTTACGTCCAGAAACCATCGGCGCAAGGAGCTGCATTTTCGTTCTTTCAGGATAAGTTAATAAACGGTCCACCATTTGCTCAATCGTTTGAGAAGTGATTTCTATGCCATGATTGGGACAAATCGGTTTACCGATCCGAGCATAAAGTAATCGTAAGTAATCATAGATTTCTGTTACTGTACCAACAGTCGATCGAGGGTTCCGGCTCGTTGTTTTTTGGTCAATCGAAATAGCCGGCGATAAACCTTCTATTGCATCGACATCCGGCTTATCCATTTGCCCAAGAAATTGACGAGCATAGGCGGATAGGGATTCGACATAACGTCGTTGCCCCTCCGCATAAATTGTGTCAAACGCTAATGAAGATTTCCCTGAGCCTGATAAACCTGTTAATACGACTAATTGATCACGTGGAATTGTGACATTGATATTTTTTAAATTATGAGCACGTGCACCTTGCACGACAATTTCAGTATTTTTCACAAGTCATTCACCCTTCTACCTTCAATTCAAATATTGTATCTCGCAGTTCAGCAGCACGTTCAAAATCAAGCGCTTTTGCTGCTTCTTTCATTTCTACCTCTAAAGAAGCCAACAGCTGCTCTTTTTCTGCCTTTGTCAGCTTTTTGCCTTTTGTAGCCTTCGTAACATAAGATTCTTCTTCTTCCGCTACTTGTGTTGCACGAATCACATCAGGAATTTTCTTAATAATCGTTTGAGGCGTTATACCATGCTCCTCGTTATAAGCCATTTGCAATGCTCGACGACGTTTCGTTTCATCAATCGCCTTTTTCATTGAGTCTGTCATATTGTCCGCGTACATGATGACATGACCATTCGCATTACGTGCAGCACGACCAATTGTTTGAATCAATGAACGTTCTGAACGTAAAAATCCTTCTTTATCAGCATCTAAAATTGCTACAAGTGATACCTCTGGAATATCAAGTCCTTCACGCAATAAATTAATACCAATTAAGACATCATACGTCCCTTTACGTAGCTCACGGATAATCTCAATACGTTCTAGTGTCTTAATTTCAGAATGCAAGTATTCAACCTTTAAGCCCATTTCCTTCAAATAGGCGGTTAAATCCTCAGACATTTTCTTCGTTAACGTTGTCACTAAAACTCGCTCATCTCGCGCAATTCGATCTTGAATCTCATCGATCAAATTATCGATTTGTCCTTCGATAGGACGAACATCAATTACTGGATCTAATAATCCAGTAGGACGGATAATTTGCTCGACCATTTCTGGAGTGTGCTCCAACTCATAAGGTCCAGGTGTTGCGGATACATAAATGGCTTGATGCACTCGATTTTCATATTCTTCAAAACGCAATGGACGGTTATCAAGAGCAGATGGCAAGCGGAAGCCATGTTCTACGAGCACCCCTTTACGAGCTTGGTCACCATTGTACATTCCGCGAACCTGTGGAAGTGTAACGTGACTTTCATCGACTACAAGTAAAAAGTCATCGGGGAAATAATCAAGCAGTGTATACGGAGTAGCACCTGCTTCACGCAAAGTTAAATGACGTGAATAGTTCTCTATCCCAGAGCAAAAGCCCATTTCACGCATCATTTCTAAATCATAACGAGTACGTTGCTCTAGACGTTGTGCCTCAAGTAACTTATCCTCTGCACGCAACAACGCAAGACGTTCCTCTAATTCTTTTTCAATATTTTCAATGGCTTTTCGCATTTTTTCTTCACGTGTTACGAAGTGGGAGGCAGGGAAGATAGCCACATGATCTCGATCCGATAAAATTTCTCCCGTTAAGGCATCTACCTCACGAATGCGATCAATTTCATCACCAAAAAACTCCACACGAATACAATGCTCGTCACGTGATGCAGGGAAAATCTCCACTACATCTCCACGTACCCGAAATGTTCCGCGTGTAAAACTAACATCATTGCGCTCGTATTGAACATCAACAAGTTTACGCAGTAGCTGGTTCCGTTCGATTTCCATGCCTGTGCGAATCGATACAACCATTTCTCGATATTCTTCAGGAGACCCCAAACCATAAATACAGGACACAGATGCAATAATGATGACATCATCACGCTCAAATAATGCAGAAGTAGCAGAGTGACGTAGCTTATCAATTTCATCGTTAATGCTAGAATCTTTCTCTATATAGGTATCTGTCTGCGGTACATAGGCTTCTGGTTGATAGTAATCATAATAGCTGACAAAATATTCAACCGCGTTATTTGGGAAGAATTCTTTAAACTCACTATATAGCTGACCAGCTAGTGTTTTATTATGCGCCATAATAAGTGTTGGTTTCTTAACCTGCTGGATGACATTCGAAATGGTAAACGTTTTACCTGTTCCCGTAGCCCCTAACAATGTCTGATGACGCTTACCTGCCTTCACACCCTCCACTAATTCCGCAATTGCCTGTGGCTGATCCCCACTAGGCTGATATGGCGCTTGTAAATCAAATGTTTGCACACATGTCCCCGCCCTTTCCTTCCAATTTGTACATATATTTTAGCATAGCAGTATTAAAATTTCGAACATTTAACGAACGAATGTTTGTAAAAATTTTTTTCATCTCGTAAATTTGTAATAAATAACCGTGAAGCCATTAATACTTGTTACCCTCATAATAGCCGCTTCATCAGGTTTTCAAGCTTTTTCTATTCATTAGATTTTAATTTTAGAGTGGTAGTCACATCTTTTGGGATGACATTAGTCTTTTCGGGGAGCTGATTGTCTTCTTTTATGGGGGACACGCATTTTTGGAGCGGGGACGCTTCTATTATGAGCAAGGGGCTTGCACTTTTGGAGCGAGTCTCCTCTTTTATGAGCGGAGGCATTCACTTTTGGAGCGGTTCTCCTCCTTTTATGAGCGGGGACATTCACTTTTGG
>NZ_DAMDAY010000003.1:0-70870 GCF_032093475.1 Lysinibacillus sp.
GTTAAGACACCGCCCTTTCACGGCGGTAACACGGGTTCGAATCCCGTAGGGGTCATTTTCTTTATATTATATTTTAAATTACAATAATTTGGTCCCGTGGTGTAGCGGTTAACATGCCTGCCTGTCACGCAGGAGATCGCCGGTTCGATCCCGGTCGGGACCGCCACTTATTGGGGTATAGCCAAGCGGTAAGGCAACGGATTTTGATTCCGTCATGCCTAGGTTCGAATCCTAGTACCCCAGCCATTTTTTTCTTTAACGAGCCATTAGCTCAGTTGGTAGAGCATCTGACTTTTAATCAGAGGGTCGAAGGTTCGAGTCCTTCATGGCTCACTTTTTTAGAATAAAATACATTCAAAAGTGTTATATTAATTACTGATAACTAATCTCTTACTGAAAACAGTAGGAGATTTTTTTATGTTCTCTAAATTTGAATAAATATGCACATTTTTGTCGGGTTGAGCCAAGTGGTATGTAGGCTTTACAATAATCTTATAACTTTTAGGGGGTATAAAAACATGAATAAACTTAATATTTCTATTATTGGAGTACCAACAGATTACGGACAAGCACGTCGGGGTGTAGATATGGGACCTAGTGCTATCCGTTATGCGGGGGTTGTAGAACGTTTAGAAGCTATTGGACACGAAGTACAAGATCAAGGGGATATTCGTGTTAGCCAAAAGCAAGCGGATGCCGCAGTAGATGAAAAATTACTTAATTTAGAGGAAGTAGTGGAGGTTAGTACTGCTTTAGCTAATAGTGTGCATGAAGTAGTGGAACAGAAAAAGTTCCCGCTTGTATTTGGTGGAGATCACAGTATTGCGATTGGGACATTAGCGGGACTAGGTGAGCATTATAAAAACCTTGGTGTTATTTGGTATGACGCTCATGCGGATTTAAATACACCTGAGACAACACCTTCAGGTAATATCCATGGTATGCCATTAGCGGTTAGTATCGGACTAGGTCACGAACGTTTAGTCCAAATTCGCAACTATGCTCCAAAAATTAAACCAGAGAACGTTATTATTATCGGAGCTCGTTCAGTAGATCCTGGTGAGCGTGATTTGATTAAAGAGCAAGGCATCAAAGTTTATACAATGCATGAGATTGACCGACTTGGAATGACGCGTGTCATGGAAGATGCACTCGCTTATTTAAAAGAGCGTAATGTTGATGGTTTACATTTATCTCTTGATTTAGATGGATTAGATCCGCTATATACTCCAGGGGTTGGTACGCCTGTTCCAGGAGGAATTACGTATCGTGAAAGTCATTTAGCAATGGAGATGCTACAGGAATCTGGGATGGTAACATCAGCGGAGTTTGTAGAAGTAAATCCAATTTTAGATGAGAAGAATACAACGGCAAATGTAGCTGTTGCATTAATGGGATCATTATTTGGAGAAACACTAGTTTAAAGAAAATTTTACAAAAAATTGCCTGTTGCCACATTGCATAAAAATCTTTTGCTATAATTAAATTAAAACGAAACTTTTCTTATCGATGGGTCGTATAGTATAAGACAGTTGTAAAGGTGGAGAAGTCAACACGATGGATGCGTTAGTAAATAAGAGAATAAAACAAGTGCTTAAAGGCGATCAAAACGCATTTGCCGATATTGTGAGTCTCTATCAGCACAAACTGTACCAAGTATGCTATCGAATGTTAGGCAACAAACAAGAGTCCGAAGACATTGCTCAAGAGGCTTTTGTGCGTGCTTATATGAACTTGCATACATTTGATCAGAAAAGAAAGTTTTCGACGTGGCTTTATCGCATAGCGACAAACCTCTGCATTGACCGTATTCGAAAAAAGAAACCGGATTATTATTTAGATGCAGAAGTAGCTGGTACAGAAGGGCTTGATATGTATTCGCAAATCGCAGCAGACGACCAGCTACCAGAGGAGCAGTTAGAGCAAATGGAGCTGCAAGATCGCATTCAATATGAAATTGGACGTTTGCCGGATAAATACCGTTCAGTTATAGTATTGAAGTATATAGAAGAGTTATCGTTGCAAGAGATTAGCGAGATTTTAGATATGCCGCTTGGAACGGTGAAAACAAGGATTCACCGCGGACGTGAGGCATTACGTAAACAGTTAAACAATCTGTAGGAGGGGGAGCGTCATGAATACTTGTCCAGAGCATATTATAGACTATATGCATGATTATTTAGACGGTGACATTAGTCGTGAGCATGAGCAAGAGTTGAAACAACACTTGCATACATGTAATGATTGTAAACAGTTGATGCAAGAATTGAGTGAAACAATCGCCTTTGTGAAGAGTGCTTCCCATATTACAGCGCCTCCGGATTTTGAAGCAGCAGTAATGGCTCGTTTACCTAAGCCAAAAAGTCGAGTAGGTATACAAAAATGGATACGCCGGCATCCGTTTTTTGTGGCAGCAGCAGTATTTTGCTTATTTATGAGTGCTACATTATTAGGTAGCTTCATGGATGATCAGCATTTCTCCGTAACCAAACAACCAAATTTAGTTGTGGATGGTCAAACGGTGATTGTACCTGAAGGAGAAGTGGTGAAGGGTGATATTGTTGTGAAAAACGGCGATTTGATTGTTGAAGGTGAAGTTGATGGCAACGTCACAGTAATTAACGGGCAATATATGGCATCTTCGGCGGTAGTTTCCGGAAGAATTGAGGAAATTGACGAAGTATTTGAATGGCTTTGGTATACGATTAAAAATTCTGTAAAGACGGCCATGACATTTGAGGAAAAAGAAGAAACTAAATAACACTCTATACGTCCTAAAAAATAGTGCACGTGAGAGGCTGAAAGGTCTACTCTTTAGAGTAGACTTTTTATTTGAAAAAAGTTACATTTGTTAAGAATGTGATATACTTGAATGTGTATGGATTCGCAATGAAAAGTGGGGGATGCCACGTGCAAATTATCGAACATTTCACGGATTTAACTCCTGTGAATATTGTTATTAACTTCATTGATGTACTGCTCGTTTGGTACGTTGTTTATAAAGTCTTAACCCTCATTAAAGGTACAAAGGCTGTCCAATTACTTAAGGGAATTTTCGTCATTATTATTGCACGAATTGCAACAGACCTTTTAGGGTTACAAACACTAGGCTGGATGTTACAACAGGTCATTGAGTTTGGTTTCTTAGCGATTATTATCATATTCCAACCTGAAATCAGACGTGGTCTAGAACAAATTGGCCGAGGAAAGCTATTCCAACGTTCATCTAGTCAAGAAGAAGAAGAACAAACAAGACTCATTGAGGCTATGAAGAAGTCTGTTAGTTATATGGCTAAAAGACGAATTGGTGCGTTAATTTCTATAGAAAAAGAAACGGGTCTTAATGAATATATTGAAACAGGTATAGGACTAAATGCTGAAATTTCGTCAGAACTTCTCATTAATATCTTTATACCTAATACGCCGCTACATGATGGAGCGGTTATTATGCAAAAAGATAAAGTTACGGCAGCAGCATGTTATTTACCACTTTCTGAAAGTCCGTTTATTTCAAAAGAGCTAGGGACACGTCACCGTGCTGCACTTGGTTTAAGTGAAGTTACAGATGCTATTACAATTGTTGTATCAGAGGAAACGGGTGCAATTAGTCTTACATTAAACGGTAATCTCCATCGCAATCTTTCTCTAGAGGAGTTCGAAACACTGTTACGCAAAATGTGGTTCGGTTCAGCACAGGAATCTAATGCAGCCTCTAAGTTGACTTGGAGGGGGAAAAAGAATGGATAAAATGATGGATAGCCCTTGGGTATTAAGAATCATCGCGCTATTTTTAGCATTTTTGCTTTTTTTCTCAGTTCGTACTGAGCTATCTCCAATAAGTAAAACAACAACGAACGAACAAACAGATGTCATTCGTGATGTTCCAGTAGATGTTTATTACGATAATGAAAATCTTATTGTATCAGGCTTACCTGAAACAGTCGATGTTACCATTGAAGGTCCAATGCCTCTGGTTTTAAAAGCAAAAGCCGCAAAAGACTTTTCTATATTTGTTGATTTAAGCAATTTATTGATTGGAGAGCATGATGTAAAGCTAAAATACGAAAATATTTCTGATAAGTTAAAGGTTACATTAGACCCTGCAACAGTTCATGTGAATATTGAGGAAAAGGTCACACAGGAATTCCGTGTTGACCCTGAAATGAATAAGCGTCTCATCCAAGAAGGTTATATATTAAAAGATATGACAGCCAATCCTCCTACCGTTTACGTGACGGGTGCAAAAAGTGCTATTGAAAGCATAAGCTATGTAAAAGCTACTGTTACAGGTGAACAAGGTCTTACTCAGTCATTTTCACAGGAGGCAGCAGTAAAAGTATTAGATCGAGATTTAAATAAGTTAGATGTGACAATTGAACCTGAAACAGTTAAGGTTCAAGTAGATATCGAAGAATATAGTCGAGAGATACCTGTTGTGCTCAGGGAAACAGGGCAAGCGGCACAAGACATTACGATTAATTCATTAACATTTACACCGAAAATGATTAAAGTATTTGGTAGAAAATCAATTATTGATGGTTTAACGGAAATACCAATTACAGTTGACCTGTCAAAAATTACAGAGTCCAAAACATATGAATTTGATGTAAAATTACCAGATGGTGTAACAAAAATATCTGACAAAAAAATAAAAGTGAAGGCAGATATTACAAAGGTAGAGAAAGAGGAACAACCGAAAACACCAGCTTCTACAGAGGAAACGCCACAGTTACCGCCACCTCCAACTGAAGAAACTGATGAGGTTGATGATAACACTACTACTGATAAAAATACGCCAACTGAGGAAACGGAAGATATTGATTCTTAAACAATATGTGACTATAATTTTATTTTGATTCTAAATCAAAAATCCAATCGGAGTTTGTTTTGGTGAGTAGGAATTATTCTTTCACCAAACAAACTGGCTGATAGGAATATTAATAATTACCAATGAATGAACAAAACAGACTTTTCCAAAAGTAGGCGGACAAGTATCTAATGAATTTATTCATTAGGCACAGTCTTGCATTGAAGGAGAGAATAAGTAGAATGGGTAAATATTTTGGAACAGATGGCGTCCGTGGCGTCGCGAATAGTGAATTAACACCGGAATTTGCATTTAAACTTGGTCGTATAGGTGGCTATGTTTTAACAAAGGATGCAACTGACCGTCCAAAGGTTTTAATTGGTCGTGACACACGTATTTCAGGTGAAATGCTTGAAGGTGCACTTGTTGCTGGTCTTTTATCAATTGGAGTAGAGGTAATGCGTCTGGGTATTATTTCAACGCCAGGTGTGGCATATCTTACTCGTATTATGAGCGCAGATGCAGGCGTCATGATTTCAGCTTCACATAACCCAGTTGCTGATAATGGCATTAAATTTTTTGGTCCGGATGGCTTTAAGCTAACTGATGCACAAGAAGAGGAAATTGAAGTACTACTGGACGCTCAAGAGGATACATTACCACGTCCAATCGGCGCAGAATTAGGTTCTGTAAGTGATTACTTCGAAGGTGGTCAAAAATATATTCAATACTTAAAGCAAACAGTGGATGAAGAATTTGATGGTATCCATGTCGCACTAGATTGTGCACATGGTGCAACATCATCATTGGCTACACATCTATTTGCGGATCTAGAAGCTGACATTTCTACAATGGGTGCTTCCCCAACTGGCTTAAATATTAATGATGGTGTAGGCTCAACACATCCAGAGGGATTAGCTAAATTTGTTTTAGATAAAAATGCAGATGTAGGTTTAGCATTTGATGGTGATGGCGACCGTTTAATTGCTGTAGATGAAAACGGTAAAATTGTTGATGGGGACCAGATTATGTTTATCATTGGTAAGCATTTAAATGCGGTTGGACGTTTGAAGAAGCAAACAATTGTTTCAACAGTAATGAGCAACATGGGCTTCTACAAAGCTGTAGCAGACAATGATATGCAAAGTGTACAGACAGCTGTAGGAGATCGTTATGTTGTCGAGGAAATGCGTGCCAATGATTACAATTTAGGTGGCGAACAATCAGGACATATCGTTTTTCTAGATTTTAATACAACAGGTGATGGTTTACTTACAGGAATTCAGCTTGTTAATATTATGAAAGCGACAGGTAAAAAGCTTTCAGAACTTGCTGCTGACATGAAAATATTCCCTCAGCGTCTTGTTAATGTTCGCGTAACAGACAAGCATGCTGTGACGGATAATACGAAGGTTGCAGCTGTAATTGCAGATGTAGAAGCTGAAATGGCAGGCAATGGTCGTGTCTTAGTACGTCCTTCAGGTACAGAGCCACTAGTACGTGTTATGGTGGAAGCTGCAACAGAAAATGATTGTGAGCGTTTTGTTGAGCGTATTGCGGACGTTGTACGTCAAGAAATGGGTTTAACAGAATAGTGTTAATTAGAAACTCGATTTCCATTTACAGGAGATCGGGTTTTTCTTATTTGTAAAAATGTTTTAAATAAGTGAGATGGGGAACAGTAATAAGGAGTCACAATAACAAGGAGTGTTTTATTGATATGGCTAAAATTGCTACAGTTATTACGGATATGTTCGAGGACATTGAATTTACAAGTCCTAAAGAAGCTTTAGAAGCGGCTGGACATCAGCTAGTAACAATTGATACGGAAGCAGGTAAGGAAGTAAAGGGGAAACATGGAGCGACCGTAAAAATCGATAAAGGCATTGATGAGGTAAAAGCTATAGAATTCGATGCTCTCTTTATCCCTGGTGGTTTTTCTCCTGATATATTACGCGCGGATGATCGTGTAGTGGCATTTGTTAAATCCTTTATGGATGATATGAAGCCTACCTTTGCCATTTGTCATGGACCACAACTGCTCATTACAGCTAAGACTTTAAATGGTCGTGATGCAACAGGCTATAAATCCATTCAAGTAGATTTAGAAAATGCTGGGGCAATATTCCATGATGAAGAAGTCTTTGTTTGTCAAAAGCAGCTTGTAACAAGTAGAACACCAGATGACCTCCCAGCCTTTAATAGAGAAATCGTTAAATTATTGGGTAGTAAATAAAAAGCGGGCACAAGCATGAAGTTGCTTGTGCTTTTTTATGGCTCTGGCGTTGACCTGTAAATGAATTCATATGTTATTTGATCATATCAATTGGTAACTCTTTTATGATAGCTAATATTATTTTGTTTACATAATTGTCACGAAAAAGCATTATGAATAGGTCTTTTTTATAACGAAAATTTGACGGATAGCATATGATTGAGTATGATGGAGAAGTTGAAGATGAGGTCCGACCTTGTTCTTTAACGAGCGCATAAGGAGGGGAAGAAAGCGTAAAATCGGAAAACAATTATAGCGCCTGAGCTGAAGAAATCGGACGAATAGATCTTCAGCAGACGAGGTGGAGGATTATCGAAAATTCGGCGGATGCCTCCCGATCGACATACCCGATTGTCATTTTTCATTTTGAAAGCATTTAAGTGATTGAATGTACAGAAAATGAAAAAGGTATAGTTAAAAGCAAAAGATAAATAGAAGAAACTTCACATATCGAAAGAGCTCGGTTCAGAATGGCTGAATCAGTAATTTGTTTGCATGTACAGGAGGCTTTATTTTTTATAAAAATAAAGTATAGCTTGTCCATTCAAAAAAGTTTGATAAGATGAGGTCTAATTTGTCATTGCATTAAATTGACATTATCGGAGGAAGAAAAATTATGTGTGGAATTGTAGGATATATTGGGGAATCAGATGCAAAGGAAATCTTATTAAAGGGCTTAGAAAAACTAGAATACCGTGGCTATGACTCAGCGGGTATTGCAGTTCGCAATGAAGAAGGCGTAACGGTTTTTAAAGAAAAAGGACGTATTGCCGACTTACGTGAAGCGGTAGATGAGGAAGTTGCAGCAAAAATTGGTATTGGTCATACTCGTTGGGCAACACATGGTGTGCCAAATCGTTTAAATGCTCACCCACATCAAAGTGCATCAGGACGCTTTACACTTGTGCATAATGGCGTTATTGAAAACTATCATTTATTACAAAAAACATATTTAAAAGGCATTCCAATGAAATCTGATACAGATACAGAGGTTATCGTCCAATTAGTAGAGTTATTTGTGAAAGAAGGTTTGAGCACAGCTGATGCTTTCCGTAAAACTCTATCTCTATTACATGGTTCATATGCACTTGCACTATTAGATGCAGAAGCGGCAGATACGATCTTTGTAGCGAAAAATAAATCGCCACTTCTAGTTGGAATTGGTGAAGGCTTCAATGTTGTAGCTTCAGATGCAATGGCGATGCTACAAGTAACAGATCAATACGTAGAGCTTCACGATAAAGAGGTAGTTATCGTACACAAAGCAAGTGTTGAAATTACAAAATTAGATGGTTCTGTAGTAGAGCGTGCGCCATATACAGCTGAGCTTGATATGAGTGATATTGAAAAAGGGACATATCCTCACTATATGCTTAAAGAAATGGATGAGCAGCCTACAGTTATTCGTAAAATTATTCAAGCATATGAAGGGGACAATGGCGATTTAACGATTGACGCAGAGATTTTAGAGGCATTACGAGCTGCAGATCGTTTATATATTATCGCAGCAGGCACAAGCTACCATGCAGGATTAATTGGTAAGCAATATTTCGAAAAAATGGCGGGTATTCCAGTAGAGGTTCATATTTCTAGTGAATTCGGCTATAATATGCCATTACTTTCAGAAAGACCATTATTTATCTTTATAACACAATCAGGTGAAACAGCAGACAGCCGTCAAGTACTTGTGAAAATTAAAGAGCTTGGTTACCCAACATTAACAATTACAAATGTACCTGGCTCCACACTATCACGTGAAGCAGATCATACATTGTTATTACATGCAGGTCCGGAAATTGCAGTAGCTTCTACAAAAGCTTATGTTGCACAGGTAGCGGTTCTTGCTTTAGCAGCCTATGTAACGGCAAAGGCAAATGGCAAAGGCTTAGAATTTGATTTAAAACAAGAGCTTGCGATTGCTGCAAATGGCATCCAAACAATCATTGATTCAAAAGATGTATTAGAAGATATCGCAGAAGACTACTTAAAAATCGCACGCAACGCATTCTTCATCGGCCGTAATATGGACTTCTATGTAAGCCTTGAAGGGGCATTAAAACTAAAAGAAATCTCTTACATCCAAGCAGAAGGCTTTGCTGGTGGAGAACTAAAACACGGAACAATTGCCTTAATCGAAGAAGGTACTCCAGTGTTTGCACTTGTTACACAAGCATCTGTCGGGCTAAACATCCGAGGTAATGTTAAAGAAGTAGCTGCTCGTGGGGCATATCCATGTATTATCGCAATGGCTGGCATTGACGAAGATGGTGACCGTCTAGTAATTCCACATGTACACGAATTACTAACACCACTTGTATCTGTAGTGCCACTACAATTAATTAGTTACTATGCTGCTCTACACCGCCGCTGTGATGTGGATAAACCACGTAATCTAGCAAAATCAGTGACTGTTGAGTAAGGGTTTTATGTTAAAAAAGTTGTGAAATTGTTCAGTTACAATAAAGTTCTATACTAGACAAAATAGTTGTATACTTTACAATAAAGTCTTATACTGGACAAAAAAGTTGTATACTGGATATTCAAACAATTTCTATGAGTGATTCTAACTATATTATTGTATATAAATAAGATAAACCTTGATACAGTATGATGCTGTATCAGGGTTTTTGTTTTTTCAAAATGGCTTTCAAACCTTTCATTTTTCTAACTATATATATATAAAGTAGGTACATTAAAATAACCTTGGTACATTGTCTACTGTGCCAGGGTTTTGTTTTGTCATTATTACCGTTGAATTATAATCCTTAGAGCAGGAATTAAAACTTTTTTTAAAAAAAAATTGCTATTAATTAATGAGTTGTAGAAAGGTATCAAAAATAAACTTCTTAATTTTGATATGTATCAACATATGCATATATTCTCCACATTTATAGTCTATACTTTATTTTTAAATGTTCTGTAGAAAGGTTGCGTGAGAGTATTTGTTAGAACAATTAAATTTAATACTTGCATTTGGGGCTGGATTATTATCATTTGTATCACCTTGTTCATTACCATTGTATCCTGCTTTTCTATCTTATATAACAGGAATATCCTTTAATGAACTAAAAGAAGAGAAAGGGATCTTAAGACGAAAGTCTTAATACATACCCTGCTTTTTTTACTTGGTTTTTCTATTATTTTTATGGCATTAGGTTTCTCAACTTCTTTTATCGGAAAGATTTTTATTCAGTATAAAGAGTTACTAAGGCAATTTGGAGCAATTTTCATGGTCTTTTTTGGATTAGTTATTCTAGGTTTCTTTAAATTCGATATTTTACAATCGGAAAAAAAGATTAGTTTTAAAAAAAGGCCCAAAGGATATTTTGGCTCAGTACTTATTGGTATGGGTTTTGCAGCTGGATGGACACCTTGTACTGGACCAATTCTTGCCGGAGTAATAGCTTTAGGAGTGTCTAACCCCGGGCAAGGAATGTTGTACATGTTATTTTATGTGCTAGGTTTCTCTATACCTTTCCTAATAATGTCCTTATTTATTGGAAAAATGAAGTTTCTTCAAAGAAAAAATGGACTGTTTATGAAAATAGGTGGTGCAATAATGATTCTGATGGGGGTTTTATTGTACTTTGATATGATGACTAAAATTATTGCGTTTTTAACACCTATTTTTGGAGGATTTACTGGCTTTTAGTTTTATATCATATAAGAGGGGAAGGAACCAAACTTAATTATGGATAAAAAAAAGAGACGATTTCTTATGCGTTCAATTATATTAATTGTATTATTTGGGGCAATATTATTTACAGTATATACAACTTTAACTAAAGAAAAAAATGAAGTATTACAAATAGGGGATAATGCTCCAAATTTTACTCTAGTTGATATGTATGGTGATAAACATAATTTGGAGGAATACAAAGGACAAGGTGTCTTTTTAAACTTTTGGGGGACTTGGTGCAAACCCTGTGAAAGGGAATTCCCAATTATAGATAGATATTATAAGGAATATAAAGAAAAAGGTATACAGGTATTAGCTATAAATATAGCAGAATCCGACTTCGTGGTTCAAAATTATATTGACCGAAAAGGTTTAACTTTTCCGGTATTAATTGACAAAAACAAAAGTGTAATGGAAGCATATAATATAAATCCATTACCAACGACTATTCTTATTAATTCAGAGGGTAAAATAGAAAAAATAATCACTGGAGAAATGAAAGAACAGGATATAAAGAGTTACATGGAACAAATTTTACCAGACTAAGTAATAATTTTTTAGACTAATAAGAGAGGTGAAAAAATTAGTGAACAAAATCTCTACAAAATTAGCATCGTGTTTTTTTATTGTAGTGCTAATAATGGATTTATTTCTTATGTTTTATCTTCATCGAAATATAATTAATTCGAGAGTTGAAGAAGAATATTATACATTATTGGCGAATGGTGCTAATCATAGAGATGTTTTAATTGAAAATTTTTCTGAAACTACAATAAAACATATCGTTTTGATGGAAAAAAGTAAAGATCGTGCGGTGATCATTACCGATAATAAAGGAAATATCATTGGTAGTTCAGATATTAGTGAATCTTTAAGTGGACAAATAGTTTCTTTAATAAAGAACGTAGACGTAGAAACAGATGAATTATTGACTTCTAACTGGAAAGAATCCCCTTATATTATGAGTGTGCATCCTTATATCTCAAATACAAATCAATCTGGATACGTTTTAATGCTACAAAGTACTGGTTCTCTTAATAAGATGGTTCATGAATTAACTGAACATTTTGGTATGGCAGGTGCTACAAGTTTTATTGTACTTTTTATTGTTTACGCGGTTCTGTCAAAAGTTATAACAAGACCTTTAATACGGATGAAAGAGGCAACAGAGAAATTAAGCAAAGGTGAGTTTAATGTAAAGCTTGCAATTAAAAGTAAAAACGAGCTTGGTGAGTTAGCAAGTTCAATTCAGAAATTAGCCAATGATTTAGAACGTTTAAAAACAGACCGGAATGAATTTCTGGCGTCAGTGGCTCATGAATTAAGTACACCGTTGACATATTTAATTGGATATTCAAAAGTAGCGATGAGAGAGAGTCTAAGTAAGAAACAAAGAGAACAGTATCTTGAAATTATTGTTGAAGAGTCCAATAGAATGAAGGAATTGGTAAAAAATTTATTAGACTTGGCTAGAATGGACGAAAACACATTTACTGTCATGAAAGAATCTTTCTCTGCTCGATATTTTTTCGAAGCAATATGTAAACTTGTTGCTCCTTCATATGATCTCAAGAATATTAAGTTGAACTTTGTTTGCACTGAAGATTTTCAAATATATGCTGACCCATTACGTTTAGAGCAAATTGTCATAAACCTATTGGATAATGCTTTGAAATATTCAAAGGAAAATACAGAGGTAACATTAAAGGCTTGTAAAAATGAAGGGAAAACAAGAATTGAGGTTATTGATACAGGTATTGGCATTCCACAAGAAGAAATTGACTTCATTTTTGAGAAGCTATATCGTGTTGAGAAATCACGTTCTCGTGCATATGGTGGTTCAGGAATTGGACTTGCTGTTGTGAAGGAATTAGTAGAAGCACACAATGGTACCATTGAAGTCAAAAGTAAACTTGGAGAAGGAAGTACATTTACGGTGATCATATAACACATGGAGGTTAAATATGCAGACAATTTTGATTGTGGATGATGAAGAAAGAATGCTCGATTTAGTCGAATTATTTTTAATTCCACATGGATATACCTGTATTAAAGAAAAGAGCGGAATAAAGGCAATAGAGAGAATTAAGAAAGAAAATATCGATCTCGTTTTATTAGATGTTATGATGCCTGAAATGGATGGATGGGATGTTTGTGAATCTATTCGTGAATTTTCAAAAGTACCCATTATAATGCTAACTGCAAGAGCTGATAAATCTGATTTAGCTAAGGGACTTTTATTAGGTGCAGATGACTATATATCCAAGCCATTCGATGAAAGAGAGTTAATAGCAAGAATCAATGCTGTTTTGCGTAGAATTGTCGGATTTGAAAAGGATAATGAAAATATCACTTTTAAAGATTTTGTTTTAGATAAAGAAACATATTCTCTACACTACCAAAATTCAAGTGTGCAACTTACTTTAAAAGAATTTTTAATTATAAAAGCATTAATATCTCGACCTTCTAAGACATTTACAAGAGAGGAATTACTGCATGCTGCATGGGAATATGAAACAGATACAGATACGCGGACTGTTGATTCACATATAAGAAATCTAAGAGAAAAATTAAGTAAATCTGACTTTCCTACCGATGAGTTCCTTAAAACGGTTTGGGGAATAGGGTATAAATGGAGTTAAAAGGAGAAAAGTATGAAAAATTACAAAATTTGGTTAGGTCTATTAGTTATTGTTTTAGTTTTAAGTGCTTGTAATTCAAAAGAAAAAGATAGTTATTCATTTGAAGAAGTGGATAACCCAAAAATTGAACATATACATGGTTTGGGATATATAAATGGTAAAAGTGATTTTGTAATTGCAACACATAGAGGATTGTATAAATATGGTGTAAAGGGTTGGGAAGAAGCGAACAGCCAAAAACATGACTATATGGGCTTTCAGGCGGTCAAAGATGGCTTCTATTCAAGTGGACATCCTGAGGAAGGCTCAAACCTTAAAAACCCTTTAGGAGTTATAAAAAGTACAGATGAAGGAGCAAATCTAGAACAATTAGCCTTTTACGGCGAAATTGATTTTCATTATCTTGCAGCTGGTTATGATTCGAATACAATCTATGTCATTAATGAAACACCTACAGAGAATATGAGTGGTGGATTGCATTATTCAATTGATGAAGGGAAGTCTTGGACTGAATCAGCTATGAATGGCTTTAATTCCGAGTTTGTTTCTAATTTATCAGCTCACCCTTCCAAAAAAGAAATAGTTGCAATTGGTAGTAAAGATGGAATCTTTGTTTCGAATGACTATGGAGTTAACTTTAAATTACTTAAGTCTACTCAAATGGTTACATACGTAACTTTAAATGAGAATGGGGGTTACTATACAAACTATGACTCAAATTCTGTTTCCCTTAGATCATTCTCATTGGATAGTAAAGAAGAAAAAAATATACAACTCCCAAACGAGATAATGCAAGACCCAATTATTTATATCGCTTCTAATCCTACTAATCGAGAAGAAATTACTTTTGTAACAAATAATCTTAACTTCTATCTTTCTAAGAACGAAGGGGAATCGTGGGATAAATTAGCTTCAGAAGGGGAATTAAAAATAAAATAAGGTTATTGAAGGGTGATTGAGATGTATAATTTGATGTCTCAAATTAGTCAAACCATAAGTGAACCAGTTTCTGTATTCTTAAATTCATATGAGCATTCCCCAATCATTATATCTATCCTCCTTGGGTTGATAGGTGCATTTGCTCCATGTCAACTGACTGGAAATATTAGCGCTATTACGTTATATGGTAATCGTACTATCCAATTAGGTAGTAATTGGAGAGAGATCGTTTCGTTTATTATGGGTAAAGTCATAGTATATAGTGCAATTGGTTTGTTGGCGTGGGCATTTGGACAAACATTTGAAAACAAAATAATTAATTTCTTTCCGGTTTTCCGAAAATTGATTGGTCCTCTATTAATACTTACCGGACTTGTGTTAATGGGGACAATAAAGTTAAGAATATTAAATCGAATTTCAAAGAACGTTCCTACTATACTAAAAGAAGGTTATATTGGTTCCTTTTTTCTAGGAGCTAGTTTTGCAATTGCATTCTGTCCAACAATGTTTGTACTCTATTTTGTATGGCTAATGCCAACCGTTATGTCGACTTCATATGGATTAGTGTTACCTGCAATATTTGGATTGGCAACATCAATACCTCTTGTCATCATCTTATTTTTTATATGGTACTTTGATATTAAGGGATTAGTAATGAAGAAAAGTATTAAAGTAGGTAGGTTTATTCAAAAAATAGCCGGAGTTACTCTTTTTATTATTGGAATTTTTGACACAATTACTTATTGGGGAATGTAAATATAAATAATTTAGAAACAAATAAAAGTACATTGCTTTTCAAACATTAATAGAAATCACTATTGTTACAAGTGTTAAGTTTAGATTACGTAACTTGTTCTCCATATTTTCTCCACATATTTTTTCTAAGATACATGTGTAGATTACTATGAGGAGAATAATAATATGGAAACACATTTAATAAAAAAGGTTGCGATTTTAGTAGTAATCTTCTTAATACTAGGTTCAAATTTTGTTTATAGAGTTCATGGCGCAATGAAGGTCGAATCTCCTTTGATTAGCAGTGAAGCTGCTATATTAATAGATGAAAAAACGGGGCGAATTTTATATGAAAAAAATCCAAATCAGAAGATGGCTCCTGCTAGCTTAACAAAGATAGCAACTGCAATATATGCAATTGAAAAAGGGAACCTAGAAGACATTGTCACAATTAGTAAAAATGCTAGAGAAGTTGAAGGAACTAGGGTTTTTTTAGAAGAAGGAGAAAAGGTTAATCTAAGAAAGCTTATTCAAGGCTTACTTGTGAATTCTGGTAATGATGCAGGTATTGCTATTGCTGAGCATTTGGATGGGTCTGTAAAACAGTTTTCGACTAGTATAAATAAATATTTAGAGAATATTGGAATACAAAATACGAACTTTGTAAATCCCCATGGACTATATGATCCAGATCATAAAACTACTGCACAAGATTTAGCAAAAATTACGAAATACGCAATGCAAAATAAGGAGTTTCGTAAAATTTTTGGTCTAAAGGAACTTAATTGGGATGGCAAATCGTGGGATACTACTCTTTATAGTCATCATAAATTAATGAGAGAGCGACCTTATGAAGGAATAACGGGTGGAAAGACTGGATATGTTGATGAATCAGGAATAACTCTTATA
The DNA here is from genome assembly GCF_032093475.1 of Lysinibacillus sp. Lineage (NCBI taxonomy): Bacteria > Bacillati > Bacillota > Bacilli > Caryophanales > Bacillaceae > Lysinibacillus > Lysinibacillus sp. Next base: position 15,987 of record NZ_DAMDAY010000003.1, read on the forward strand.
ACAACAGCAACAAGAAACGATATATCGGTTATTGTCGTAACGCTTAAAGCGCAAACAGAAGACATGGCCTATAACGATACAATAGAACTTCTTGATTATGCATTTGAGAATTTTGAGTCTAGGAATATTCCGATGGGAAAAATATATAAAATTGATGAAATGTCCTTTAAGACCAAAGAAAAACTCGATTATATAGTTTTACAACATGAAACAGTTAGTCAAAGAATCTCTGGAAAGGGTCATTTAGAGCTATTAAATCAAAATCAGGATACTATCGCATCTTTTCAGTTAGAAAATGCCAATAGTAAAATAAATAAAAATGTAACTCATAAAGACACAGAGGACTCGAATTTAAATCAGGATGCATCGGTGTACACAAAATTTAGCGTAATGTTTATTTTCGTCCTATTCATCTATTTAAAGTTTATTCGAAAGAAGAAATTAATATAAATTAAGACAAAGAATGAGGTACATTTTTATCCTCATTCTTTTTTTGTTAAATAATAATTTTATTCAAATTACAATTCATAATTTTTGCATAACTTTGGGGTAAATTAAGATTAAATAAGAAATATTTTTTCTAGGAAACCTAGGAGAAATGAATTCAAGAAAAATGAGGGAACATTCACTAAAAAAATAGTACACATCTGATTTATATTTAGAGGAGTGATATTTGATGGAGAGAAAAGAAAAAAGAGACCACATCCACAATCATAATGTTTCGCATGAACCAATAACAAATCATATGCAAGATGTTCATGAAAATTACAGCCCTAACAATAAGAAAAATAATGAACACAATCATCATCAACATAATCAAAGCGAGGGTAACAACAAACACCATGGTCATTCGATTTCTGATTTTAAGAAAAGGTTTTGGGTATCTTTAGTATTAACGATTCCAATATCATATTTATCCATGATGATTCAGATGCTTCTTGGATATAAAGTAAATTTTGCTGGTGACACATTATTACTATTCTTACTTTCAACAATAGTCTTTTTCTATGGAGGAAAACCATTTTTACTTGGAGCATGGAGTGAATTGAAAAATAGAACTCCTGGGATGATGCTATTAATTACTCTTGCTATCGTAACAGCTTATGTCTATAGTTCACTAACAGCATTTTTCATTGAAGGAAGTGACTTCTTTTTTGAATTAGCAACCTTAATTGTTATTATGCTTCTTGGACATTGGATCGAAATGAGATCAATAATGGGTGCTTCAAAAGCATTAGAAGAGTTAATTAAATTAATGCCTAAAGAAGCTCATAAGTTAGATGCATCAGGCAACCTTATTGAAGTATCTGTTGAAGATTTAAAACCAGGTGATCAAATACTAGTAAAACCAGGCGAGAAAATTCCCATTGATGGAATAGTTTTTGAAGGACACTCTACAGTTGATGAATCGATGTTAACTGGGGAATCAATTCCTATTGAAAAAAAGGTAGGTATGGAGGCCATTGGGGGTTCAATTAATGGAGAGGGTGTACTAAAAATAAATGTTAGTAAAACAGGCAGTGACACTTATCTTGCACAAGTAATCCAATTAGTAAGCGATGCAGAAAAAACTAAATCAAAAGCTCAAGGATTTGCTGATACAGCCGCTAAATGGTTATTCTATGTCGCTATTGTTGCAGGTATTATCACACTGGTTTATTGGTGGTCAACAGATGACTTTGATTTTGCATTAGAAAGAATGGTGACAGTTTTAATAATTGCTTGTCCTCATGCTTTAGGTCTAGCTACTCCTTTAGTAACATCACGTTCTACATCTATTGCTGCTAAGAAGGGTTTATTAATTAGGAATCGTACTTCATTTGAAAACGCATTTAAAATCAATAGAATTGTGTTTGATAAAACTGGTACCTTAACTGAAGGTAATTTTGGTATAACGGATATTCATCCAGTTACAGGGGTTAGCGAAAAAGAATTATTAAAGCTTGCTTACTCTGTAGAAATTCAATCTGAACATCCAATAGCAAAGGGAATTGTAAAAGAGGGTAAGAAGCAAAATATAAAAGTATCTGAAGTAAAAGGTTTTAAAAATTTAACAGGTAAAGGGTTAGTGGCTAATGTTAACGGGTCTGAAATTGCAATTGTTAGTCCAAATGTTTTAAAAGAAAAAAATATTAGCTTCGATGAAAGTACTTACGAAAAACTTGCACAACAAGGTAAAACCGTTATTTTTATATTAAAGGATAATGTATTTTTAGGCATGATTGCTTTAGCAGACATAATAAGGGATTCCTCTTATAAGGTTATAAAAGAATTGAGTGATTTAGGTATTGAAACCGTTATGATGACAGGTGATAACGTGCGTGTAGCAAAATATGTTGGTGAAAAACTAGGCATGACGAAAGTTATTGCTGAAGTATTACCCCATGAAAAAGCTAATAAGGTGAAAGGACTAAAAGAAGAAAATTCGAAAGTTGCAATGGTTGGTGACGGTGTTAATGATGCGCCTGCACTGGCTGAATCAGATTTAGGTATTGCGATCGGTGCAGGCACAGATGTGGCCATTGAAACTGCAGATGTAGTACTGGTAAACAGCAATCCAGAGGACATTCTGAATACATTAAAGCTATCGAAAGCTAGTCATAAAAAAATGGTCCAAAATTTAGGGTGGGCAGCTGGTTATAACATTCTTGCAATTCCACTAGCTGCAGGCGTTTTATATAGTGTAGGTATTGTTATTACACCTGCAATTGGAGCTGCTGTCATGTCCTTAAGTACGATTATATGTGCAATAAATGCACAATTGCTCAAAATCGAATAAGTAAAGATGAAGCAAAAAATTCGTCAAATATAATTTGACGAATTTTTATTATATTGTAAAAAAAAGATTCCAATTTCCTGATTAGTTAAAACTATATATTAAATTTTACATATAGTATATCAGAAGCTTAGTGAACAGAGGGGGGATATAAGTGTGTATAAATAACAACTTTATAGAAGATCAAGCTTTTCATATAACAGAAAAGATTTTGGGGAACTCCATATACAAAGTGGTGAGGATTGAAGGCTCGAGAAGCAATACTCATAATCAAAAATCGAACGGGGAGAACCTTATAACAAAACTAATTTTAGAAGACGAGAATGGTGTATTTTATTCAATTAAACCTGATCAATTTGGTCTTATGTTCGCAAATGGAGAAGTTAGTTATAAAAAATACTGTCGATTGCAAAAAAAAGATGACTTAAAAGTAATTAGTTATTCAATCATAGGAATGGGAATCATAATTAGTATGATGATAGGTCTCATGAAGCTTCTCTTAGTTTAATAGGGTATTCGGATTTTATGGTGGAAAAGGGCTTATAAATCACCCTTCTCCAAATTCTTAATAAGTGTGGAAAAATCGACACCAAAGTTGTCTGTAATGTCGTGATCATTCACTTCATACCAATTGAAAGTATCGTATAACATAGCTTTATTGAAAGCACTTGAATTAAATCGTGGCTTACGCTTTTTATGGAGCTTCTCATTGAAAAGGATTTTGGCTCGTAAGGCATCAAACGAGTAACCTCTACCCATTCGCTCTACCTGCCTAATAATGCTGTTAATTGACTCCGTATAAGCATTAGTGAGCCTTTTATCAAAGTAGTTGAATATTTCGACATGCCAGTTGTCTACGGCTCTCACGAGGTCTTTATATGCGTCTTTAGAGTTGCTGGACATACAACGGTGTCTCCATTGACTATAACGAAGATGACCTTCATCTGGATCAGGAGTATCCCATATCCAGTAAAACTCTTCTTTGAGTTCATAGGCTTCTTTTAAAGCAGGAAGATTACCTAACCAAGTATCTAAGAGGAATGATTCACGTTCATTTAGATCGTGTTTACGCTTTAGAAGGATAAACCTTTCACGCATAAGGGTACGTCTTTCTTTTTGGCTCATATGGGCTTTCAAAGACTTTCTGACGTTATCTAAGGCTTGATTAGCCATTCTAACTACATGAAACTTATCTACGACAACTTTAGCGTGTGGAAGGATAGTGTTCACTGCGTCTTTGTAGGGCTTCCACATATCCATTGTGACGTACTCAATGTAAGTCCTGTCACTGATTTCTGAAAGACGTTGGATGACTGTTTCCTTGTTACGGTTAGGCTTGATGTCATAAATAGTCCTGCGTTCAATATTAGTCAATACAAGCCGAGGTCTACGGATAATATGTATCTCGTCTATCCCAAGCCACTTAGGAGTTTCAAACTGGTATTCACGTTCTTTGAGTGCCACATAGTCCTTAAAAACGTTCCTAATGGTTTTCTCGTCAACACCAACGCTTTCTGCGACTTCTACAAAGGTCTTAGACATGGATTGCTCTTGAATGGACTTTAAAAGCCTTTTGGTCATACTACGCTTTTCATCTACAGATATTAGGCGTTCCCAGAAGGTAGATCCGCATTCACGACACTTGTATCGTCTACGGTTCAATTGTAAGCCCACTCGCTTTAAACGAATGGGCAAATCCATAATTAGTTGATTTCTTGAACTGTGTTTGTACAACTTGTCAAAACCACATTCAGGACAACGTTCAGGTGGTCCGACTGCTTCAACTTTAAACATCATATCGGTTTCATTTTCTTGTGGCGGTTCTATTGTTTTAATGTCTGGTAGGGATAATAAGTCTGACATATTATTCATCCTTTATTACTCTGCGGTGTTAAGGTATCAATTATAGATTTGATGTCGAAATCATCAGTGTTAAATTATTTTTGTGACCACAAATGCACTTAGAAAATCCCTTAAAGCATTAGCTGGTTCACTTGAATAGGGAGTTGTAAAAAAGTTCCCTTAGCCTGCACAACAAGATAATTTCGAAATATCTTTATCGAACGTAAGTGCAGCTAATTTTAGCCCTTCAGCCATTGTTAAATATGGTGCTAGGGTTTCTGTTAAATCTTCTATCGTTAAGCCAAATTTAACAGCTAATGATGCTGCATAGATGACATCTCCTGCATTCTCAGATACAATATGAACCCCTAATACTTTTAGTGTTTCTGCATCTGCTACTAGTTTAAATACACCGGTTGTTTCACGGTTTACAATTGCTCTTGGAACAGCATCTAAAGGTAATACAGATGTCTTCACATCATACCCTTTCTCTTTTGCTTGTTCTTCTGTTAAACCAACCGTTGCAACCGTCGGATTCGTAAACGTAACAGCAGGAACTACCGATAAATCTATTTTTTTGTTTAATCCACCAATAGCATTATCAGTAATAATTCCACCTTCATAGGCTGCTACATATACAAATTGTGGTCCTAAAGTCACATCTCCTGCTGCATAAATCTTTTCATTACTTGTTTGACCAAAATCATTGATCAGGATTTCATTATTTTTTCCAGTTTCAACACCTGCTGCACTTAAATTTAAAGAATCCGTATTTGGTTTTCTTCCAGTGGCAACAAGTAACTGATCTGATTCAATGACTTCTCTACTGCCATTTACTGTTACGTAAACCCTTTTTATCTCTCCACTTTGTTCAACACGCTCAAAAGTTGCCCCTTTGACAAGGTTTATACCCTGTTCAATTAACGCTTTTTCAACTGACTCTGAAATCTCAGGATCATACTCCTTTAAAAGTCGCTCACTTCTTTGCATAAGCGTTATTTCTGAACCTAAATGATGAAATAGTTGTCCAAGCTCCATTCCAATGTATCCTGAACCAATTACAGTTAATCGTTTTGGTATTTTCTTTAACTCAAGAAGTGTTGTACTAGTTAAATAGTCCATTTTTTCAAGTCCTGAAATTTGGGGCAACGAAGGCGATGCACCTGTTGCAATTAAAAAGCGTTTTGCAGATAACTTTGCCCCATTGACCTCAACCGTACTAGCATCAACGAATTTTGCTTCACCTTTAATTAAATCAAAATTATATTCATCAATTAAATCCATATATTTTTGATTCCGAAGTTCGCTCACCAATTTATCCTTTTGCGTGATTAAACTAGCTAAATCCACTTCTCCAGCGGATGTTTGTAAACCTATAAACGGATTGTCTTTTGATAAATGATTGATTTCCCCTGCCCTAAGAAGAGTTTTTGACGGAACACAGCCAATATTCACACAGGTTCCCCCAACCGTTCCACGCTCAATCATTCCAACTTTTGCACCGTATTCTATAGCTTTAATTGCCGAAGAAAAGGCAGCAGCACCAGAACCAATAATAAGAAGGTCATAATTGTCTTCATTAATTAACGCCACGTTTTCTAGTGATGATACTTCTTCAATTTCTCCGGCTTGGTAATTTGCTTCATCAATCGCCTTTATTGCACTTTCAACCTCAATATCATCGGGCAGTTCAAATACTGCTTCACCACGACGATAACTAGACTCAATATTTTTAGCACCTATCTTTTCAAGTGCTGATTCTACGTGTTTTTCACAACCCGTACAAGTCATTCCTGAAATGTTTACCTTAAATTTATTCATAAAAAAGCTCCTTTCGTTAATTAATCTCTCATGTTAATGTTTCTATTATTGGACACGAATGTAATTGCTTTTCATCTGGACATCGTTGTTTTAAGTCGTCTAACATAGTTTCAATTCGTTTTAAATCCTCTATTTGTTTTTGCACTTCCTTTTGTTTTTTAGAAACAAATTCGAACATATCTTGACAACGAACTTCATCTTTATCTACAACACCAAGTAATTTATAAATCTCGCTTAAAGAAAAACCAAGTTCCTGTATTCGTTTAATAAACCCAACACGCTTAACGTCATCATATGAATATATCCGATAACCAGCTTCCGTTCGGTGAGGTTCTTGTAATAAATTTTTTCGCTCGTAATATCTGATCGTTTCTTTATTAACTCCACATTTATCTGCAAACTCACTAATGCGATAAATCATCTTATTTCACCCCATGAATATTATAAACCGTGTACCATAGTACACGGTCAAGTAAATTGGACTATTTTATTTTTTTCCCAAAGTATCACTCGTATGTGATTGATACTTTTATATAATACTATTGATTATCCTAACATCCCACCAGAAAATCCGATTTAAACACCAGTTGTTTTTAAACTATTAAGAAAGTAATTCCACTATATATTCCGAAGACCCGTTTAATATCAATAGGGAAGATTAGTTATGATTGAATGGGGTATATAGTAAATAGGAGTGGTTATAATAAGACAGACTAAATTAACAGGAGGTATTTAAAATTGAAAATGAGCTATGAAGAATGTATTAAAGCTTGTCTAGAGTGTATGAAGGAATGTAATAAATGTTATCATGAATGTCTAGAAGAAGATGATGTTAAAATGTTAGCGGAGTGCATTCGTACCCTTAGAGAATGTGCCGATATTTGTGCATTTTCTGCTAAATCGATGCAGTCTGGTAGTCCATTCGTAAAGCAAATTTGTCAATTATGTGCTGAGATTTGTCAGGCATGTGGTGATGTTTGTAAAAAACATGAACATCATAAACATTGCCAAGAATGTGCAGAAACATGTTACCGATGCGCTGAAGTATGTAAAAAAATGGCTGTGTAGAAGATTTGATTTTATAAATGAAGAATCAATGATAAATAAAAGTAATTCTTCTAACGCGAAAATGTTTTAAACTCTGCTTATTTAGGAGCAGAGTTTTTTGATGGACTGCTAAAAAATTTAATTAAGTCACAGTGTTTGAATGTTAAATAAACGTGATATTTAACATATACTGCATAATTAGTGACGCATATAGTAAATTAAAACACCACTTTACATACCTAACTGGGGTATGGTAACATGAATGTGTGTTTAGAGGAGGTTGATAATTTACGGTGATGATGTAATTACAAATTTATCGTTTAAAGAAAGCTTGTTTGATAATGATAAACTGCATTAAAAGTGATGAAGCCAATATAAGTTAAAATCACAATTCGAAAGTTAAAAGGAAATATAAAAAAATTATTAATACCCTTTTACATTTTATAAAAATATTTCAAAAGAGAGGGATTTTTATGGAAAATAGAATCTTAAAGGTAACTGGAATGTCATGTGGTCATTGTGTAAATACTGTTGAAAAAAGTTTAGGGAAATTAGAAGGTGTTGATCAAGTAAACGTGAATTTAAAAGATGCACAAGTTGAAGTATCGTTTAATGAATCCCAAGTATCGCTTGAGAAAATTAAGGAAACAATAGAAGAACAGGGATATGAGGTAAAATAATATTTTTGAGAGTGCATAAATGCACTCTCTTGTTTTCAAAAATATATACCCCTATTGGGTATGAGGAAGGTGAACAGCATCATGAGTAATACATTAAAAGAAGCGAGCATTCAGATCACAGGAATGACCTGTGCAGCTTGTGCAACTCGTATAGAAAAAGGTTTAAATAAAATGGATGGTGTGGAACAAGCGACTGTTAATTTAGCGCTTGAAAAATCATCTATTAAGTACAATCCAGCAAAATTAAGTGAAGAAGATTTCGAAAAAAAAATAGAAGCACTTGGTTATGGGGTTGTTAAACAAAAGGCGGAACTTGATATTACAGGTATGACATGTGCAGCTTGTGCAACTCGCATTGAAAAAGGGTTAAATAAGTTAAGTGGTATCTCTTCTGCCAATGTTAACTTAGCCCTGGAAAAAGCAATGATTGAGTTTAATCCATCTGAAGTGTCAATCGTAGACATCATTGCGAAGGTGGAGAAATTGGGCTATGGGGCTCATCAAAAGGCTGATGAACAGGAAACAGTGGACCATCGAGAAAAGGCCATTAAACAGCAACAACGAAAATTTATTTTATCGGCTATTCTTTCTTTACCGCTGCTTTGGACGATGGTTGGACATTTTTCCTTTACATCATTTTTATATGTCCCAGAATTTCTAATGAATCCGTGGATCCAAATGGTATTGGCTACTCCTGTGCAATTTATTGTTGGTAAGCAATTCTATGTAGGGGCATATAAAGCTTTACGTAATGGTAGTGCTAATATGGACGTACTTGTGGTCATGGGGACATCAGCAGCTTATTTCTATAGTGTTTATCAAGCGATTGTGACGATAGGGTCGCATCATGGTCCAAATCTTTATTTTGAAACGAGTGCTGTATTAATTACATTAATATTATTAGGTAAATTATTTGAAGCCAAAGCAAAAGGACGCTCATCTGAAGCCATAAAAAAACTAATGGGACTTCAAGCTAAAACCGCTATTGTTGTACGTGACGGTGTAGAAAAAGAGGTTCCTTTAGAAGAAGTTATCATTGGCGATGTTATTCTAGTGAAACCAGGTGAAAAGATACCTGTAGATGGTGAGGTAATAGAGGGAACAACAGCTGTTGATGAATCAATGCTTACAGGTGAAAGTTTACCAGTTGATAAAAAGCAAGGCGATCAATTATTTGGATCGACGATTAATAAAAATGGATTTATTAAAATGACAGCGACAAAGGTTGGTCGTGACACAGCGTTAGCACAAATCATTAAAGTGGTTGAGGATGCTCAAGGATCAAAAGCACCAATTCAACGCTTAGCAGATCAAATTTCGGGGGTTTTTGTACCAATTGTTGTTGGCATTGCAATTGTCACATTTTTAGTTTGGATCATTTGGGTTCGCCCAGGAGAATTTACACCAGCTTTAGAGGTCTTAATTGCAGTACTTGTAATCGCTTGCCCTTGTGCGCTTGGGTTAGCAACGCCAACCTCCATAATGGCAGGTTCAGGTCGTGCAGCTGAATTTGGTATTTTATTTAAAGGTGGAGAACATTTAGAACAAACACAAAGTATTGATACAGTGGTTGTAGATAAAACAGGTACAGTAACACATGGTAAGCCTGTTCTTACAGACGTTCTTTTAGATTCAGAGCAGGAGGAAGCTCGTTTTTTATCATTAATTGGGGCTGCTGAAAAACAGTCAGAGCATCCGTTAGCAGAAGCTATAGTACAGGGCATAGAAAAACGTGGCATAGCATTAGGAGAAGTTCAATTTTTTGAGGCTATTCCAGGTTATGGTGTGCAGGCAACTGTGTCAGGTCAAGGAGTTGTCATTGGTACACGAAAATTAATGCAACAATACGGAATCAATATTGATAATATTTTACCAACAATGGAGCAGTTAGAGCGAAACGGTAAAACAGCAATGCTTGCTGCCATTAATGGTCAGTATGCAGGCTTAGTAGCTGTTGCTGATACAGTTAAAGATACGTCAAAAGAGGCAATCCACCGACTACAGAATATGGGCATTACAGTCATTATGATGACTGGTGATAATGAACGTACAGCTCAAGCGATAGGAACAGAAGTAGGCGTGAATCAAGTTATCGCTGAAGTATTGCCTGAAGGTAAAGCAGACGAGGTGAAAAAGCTACAAGCACAAGGGAAAAATGTAGCGATGGTGGGAGATGGTATTAATGATGCTCCGGCATTGGCCACAGCAAATATCGGTATGGCCATTGGTACAGGAACGGATGTTGCCATGGAAGCTGCTGATATTACGTTAATTCGTGGCGATTTAAATAGTATTGCAGATGCTATTTTAATGAGTCGAAAAACAATGCGGAATATTAAGCAAAACCTATTTTGGGCATTTGCCTACAATACTTTGGGTATTCCTATTGCTGCAATAGGTCTACTTGCTCCATGGGTAGCAGGTGCGGCGATGGCATTTAGTTCTGTATCTGTAGTTTTAAATGCATTACGCTTACAAAGAGTAAAATTAGATAATAAATAACCCTTTAATTCAATTGTAAACTTTACTCTATTGGGTTTACTTATAAAGAAATACGCAATAGTTTAACTGACATAATTTAACTTACTATTTTCATCAGATAAACCATCCTTAGGTAGGTAAAGAGCAAAATAAATTAATTGTTTGGGAAAGTATGGAGGAAAATTGGTATGAGTAATGAAGATAAAAAAATTAAAATTGCCGTTAATGGGGGAATAGAATTTGGGGCAAAACTAAATTCTAAACAACTTTTAACGATCACCAAATATATGGAAGACGACGCACAGCTTGAGTTAACAACCTTCCAACAACTCTATCTAGAAATTCCGGAAAATAAAAAAGAAGAAATAATTGAAGAATTCAACCGTGTTAATTTATCTTGTTATCCAGTTGGCAACTTTGTAAAGAGTTTGAGAACATGTAATTTTTGCAAAGGAGAAGAAGAAGAGGGGATGCCAGTAGCAAAAGAAATAAATAATCGTATAGCAGGAAAAGCTGTACCATTCACTCTTAAAGTTGCATACACAGGTTGCCCTGTTGGTTGCGGTGAACCAATGTTAAGTGATATAGGGATTATGAAAATTAAAGACCATTACAATTTATATGTTGGAGGAAAAGCAAAAGGGAAAGATGCAGAGGTGGGATCTTTGTTGCAAGAGAATCTAACACCAGATGAATTGTACGATAAAATAGAAAAGATTATAAATGTATATTCACAGAATGGAAAAAAACGAGAAACGTTTTTCAAATTTTTAAAACGGATAGGAAAAGAAGAGTTAATAAATTAGTTTTACTCTAAGAAGTTCTGGGAAGGTTATAATGGCGGCTCTGAATAAATGAGCCGCCATTTTTAATTTAAGTCCTCGAACAAAATTTATCGAGTTAATCGTTCTATAAAGATATTTAATTGATTTAATGTTACTTTGTCGTTTACGCCAAATGTGCCATCACCTTTACCTTGCGTAATCTTATTTGATGAAAGAACTGCTATAAAATTTTTGGCCCAATGAGTACTCGTTACATCTGTAAAATTCTTTGGTTCTCCTTGTTGTTCTAAATCAAATGCTTCAACTAAAACCTTTGCTAATTGACCGCGAGTAATCGGTGAATTTGGGTTAAATTTACCATTACTATCTCCATTAAAAATTCCAAGTTTTTTTAGTGCTACTATAGCTCCAGCTTGTTCAGAAGATGATTTAACATCAGGGAAACTTGAGTTTGTATCACTTGTATCTAATGCTAAAGCTTTAGCAAGCTGTATGGCTACTGCTCCACGTGAGGCATAAATGGAAAAGTCTATCTCTTCACCTTTAACTTCTGCTTGAGCTATTTCATTTGTAGTAAAGTTTGCAATACGTTTTGCACCTATATAACGAGAACCCCAATAGTAAGGATCGTTTAATTTATCAATTCTAACACCCGAACTTGGAGTAGCTGATATAAAATTACCATTCTCTATGTATATTCCAACGTGAGATATGCCGTTGCCTGAAGTATTAAAAAATACGAGGTCACCTGCTTTTAAACTATCTTTAGAAACAGAAGTACCTTGCTGATATTGGTCTTTAGATGTGCGCTCTAAAGAAATACCTAACTTAGAAAATATAAACTTTGTATATGCTGAACAATCTACACCTGTATTAATATCATTCCCACCATATTTATAAGGAGCTCCTATATAATCTTTCGCTGTACTCGTCAAATCAGTAACTGATGCTGCTTCAGCATCATTCATACCTATTCCTGAAAAAATTACAAATGACGCAAAAACCGGTAGTAACCATCTCTTTTTCACTAAACTTACTCCTTTCGAAAAGCAATCGCTTTTTTGATTAAAGTAAGAATAGCATGGAATAGAGATACTAAATTTTTCATTTATATTACTGATTTGTGCAGAATATTAAAATTGGTGACTTAATATACTCGGTGTAATCTCACTGCAATAATAACTAGGTGATGTTACTTGAAGATAAATAAAACTTAAATCAAGTAATAATAAAATAAATACTCTCTTTCGAGCATACCTATATAAGGTATACGGTGTGTATTTTAGACAGGCTAATTAAATTGTTAAAGGATGGATATGTGGGATTTTATCAAATGTTTGTCTTAGTATCACTAATGTTTTTATTGTTAATTGTCATAATGGTTTCAAGAATTATGAAAAAGACTATTAAGCCTATGCAAGGTATGACTATTTCAATGTTTTTTAGTATGAATGTAGGGCTAACATTAGGAATACTTTTTGGAGTTACCTTTCAAGGGAACTTGTTTTACTCAACGATTATTTCAATTATTCTCGGTGCAAGCATTGGCTTTTTAAGTGGTTGCAACTTTGGATTATTACCTATGTTAGAAGGTTTAATGGCAGGTTTAATGGCTGGTATGATGGGGGCAATGTTAGGTGAAATGGTGGATGGCGGGCAATCCATTGTATTAATAAGAATTTTTCTGTTGCTATCAATTTTCACTATTTTTTTATTTGCGCTACTTCCAAGTAAAAGTCAAAAAACATTCCAAAGTCAAATGGGCTTTTTAACACCCTTCTTCTTTTCGGTTTTTATACTCTTCTACTTTTTTGGGGGCATTCCTTTTGCCGAAAAACAAATAAACTTTATTAAAGACTCTTCTTTAGTGGATCATAATCTACACTCGAACGCTCAAAATAAATTAGAAAAGAAAGAGATTAAGATTATTTCTATAGAAACAGAAAATATGAAGTATTCGCCCTCTGAAGTAATTTTGGAGAAGAATCAACCGGTTTCATTAGAATTAATTAATAAAGATAATATAGAACATGATATTGAAGTTACAATACCAACATCAAATACTATTAGTAGTAATAATCATGTACATCACAAAAAGGAGGAGAATATGATTCATCTCCATGTTGGGCCTAAAAATACAGAAAAAATGAGTTTTACTCCCATTAATACAGGAGAATATCAATTTGTTTGTACTATTCCAGGACATAAGGAGCTTGGTATGGTTGGCAAGTTTATAATTAAGTAATTAGCTTTGATTTTGTAATTGATATACAAATGGAGTTGTCAAATTAAATACAATGATACTTATTTGAAAATGCCCAGTTATTATTAACAGGGCATAAGGTATATCTATATATTTAGATAAGCTCTATTTTTTGATAAATAAGATGACGGTGAAATAAAAAATGTTTAGTCTCAAATAAAAGTAGGGTATTAATTTTGAAGCATATGGATACAATCACAAATATTATTTTGCTTCGTTTTCATTACTTTGTATAATTTCGTTTACCATTTTTAATTCAGAAATCAAATAATCTATCTGTTGTTGCAAGTAACTTGATGGCGAAGAAAAATCGCTTGTAAATTGGCCATCTTCACTACTTACAGTCTTTAAGACATTCAATGCAATTTCCACAGTTAATGCAAATAATTCATCACCTAGTTTTTCAATAGATTCAATTAATAATTGAGAATCAGAAAATGTTTTAAAAGCTTCGTTATCAATGGTTATCTACTCCTTAAAAAATTGGTTAATCTCATTATATGAATTAATTTAAAAAAAGCTCCTTACCCCTTTTGCTGTTTCAACATTTTTGACAATCCAGGTTTTAAAAATGAATAAGGAAGGTATCTTTAAAATGTATATATTAAATTTTCTTGGTGATTCTAAATAAAGAAAAACTCGTATGAAATATCCCTAAAGTAAATTTATGATGATTGGGAATACAAAAATTCAAGCCTGCGAGTAGGAGGACTATGATGGAGAAAAAAATTATAATGAGTCTTGTTACTATAGTTGCTGCATTAATGCTTTCTGCATGTACAGGAAATACAAATAAGAAAGAAAGTCAACAAGAAATGCAGACAAATGAAATGGCCGAGAAAGATATGGAAGGTATGGACCATTCTGAAATGAATCCTAGTTCAAATGAACTTCCTGAAGGTTTAAAAGAAGCTGAAAATCCTAAGTTTGGAGTTGGGACAAAAGCAATAATTCATGCAGATCACATGAAAGGCATGGATGGAGCTGAAGCAACAATTGTAGGGGCATACGATACAATAGTCTATACTATATCTTACGCTCCTACAAATGGTGGAAATCGAGTAACAAATCATAAGTGGGTCATTCAAGAAGAAATAGAAGGTGCTGGTTCAGAGCCATTTGAACCAGGAACACAGGTTATTATAAATGCTAATCATATGGAGGGTATGGAAGGGGTAACTGCAAAAATTGATTCCGCAGAAGAAACTACTGTGTATGTGGTTGACTACACTTCTACTAATGGTGAAAAAATAAAAAATCATAAATGGCTAACGGAAAGTGAATTATCTTCTCCATAAAAATTAAATACTTAAAGATGTTCGACGAGTCAATTTTGACAAATTGGACATCTTTTTTAGTTTTAGAAATTCTATAATATCCTTTAATTTTAATCCATAATTTCTCCATAATTATTCGTTATATTCATTTTTAATAATATAACAATAACTGAGGAGGCGTGGGAAATTAGAAAGAGAGGAATTATCTTCACTTTGGGAGTATTAGTAGTTTTTTTAAAGGGTTGTACAAACGAAAATATCAATTCAAATAAAATAGCAGTTTTAACAGTTGAATATTTTAGTGGAGATCCACTTAATGATCTATATGTGGAATTACTCGATGAAGAAGGGAAAGAAATAGATTCAACAATTAGTTTGGATAAAGGTGAGGCAGAATTTTATAATTTACAACCAAATGAAACTTATACAGTAAAAGTAGGGAGTCCAGACAATTTTACAACAGGGATGTATTTAACAGAAAAAAAATTTACGTATACGTCATCTACACAATCCATATTGGTTCAAACATATGCAGTAAATCATAATAAAGGATTTGGAGTACCTGTAATTCTACAAAATCCTGAACTACCAAATGGGTGTGAAATAACTACTCTTACAGCAGTACTTAATTACTATGGTGCAGAAACATCTAAATTAGAAATGGATCAAAATTATTTACCTAAACAATCTTTTGAATACAAAATGAAAAAAAAGTATGGGCCAAATCCTAATCAAGCATATGGCGGCGAGCCAAGTAATCTAGAAACGGGTACATATGTTTTTGCCGAACCAATTGTCAAAGCAGCTAATAATTTTATCACAGAGAGAAAGTTAGATTTACAAGCAAAAAATATTAGTGGAAGAACAATAAAAGAAATAACAAATTATATTAGACAGGGAATACCAGTTATTACATGGGTAACATTGGACCTCTCACCACCAAAGGTTAAAGGGGGATGGATTATTGAAGAAACAGGTGAATACCATCAAATGTATCAAAATTTACATACAATGGTACTATTATCTGTGGGAGATACTACTGTGGAAGTAATGGATCCACGTAAGGGAATTATAACATTGGATAAGGGAGCATTTTTTAATAGTTATGAAGCATTAGGCGAACAGGCAGTTGTTGTTTATTAACAATAGTTCATTATATGCAAGTAATAGGTTAAAAAAGATAGCGTTTAATCATGGAAGAAAAATTACTTCATTTACTAGAACAATCTGGATTATTTGCAATTTTGGTTAGTTTAATGATAAATACTTTGGTTAGTATTATAGGTGTACTACCAAGTGTTTTTGTTACAGCCACTAACCTTGTGTTTTTTGGAGTATTCAACGGTTTGCTGATTTCTATTATCGGTGAATCAATTGGTGCAGTTATTAGCTTTATTTTATATAGAAAAGGAATCAATAAATGGAAAAGACCGTTCGTATTGCACCCTAAACTTTTAAAATTAAAGGAGTTGGAAGGTTCTGATGCATTTTGGATAATTGTCAGTTTAAGGATTTTACCTTTTATGTCATCAGGTCTTGTGACTTTTACTAGTGCATTTTCTAAGGTGTCTTTAGGCACATTTACGCTTGCTAGTACGATTGGAAAAATACCAGCTTTAATCTTTGAAGCAGGTGCAGTATATGGTTTTATGCAAGTAAATTTAATATGGAAAATTGTAATAAGTATCTTATTAATTTCAATTATCATTTTGATTTGGAAAGTTAAGAAATAAAAAAAGTTATTCAAAGTTTTCTTAGATAGAGTGGTTAATATTTGTCTCATTTAATTTCAAATCCATAAATTCTCCATATTTATTTGTTATAGTGCCTATGTAAAGAATAAAAGGAGGAAACATAATGAAATCTAAACTTTTGATTACTTCATTATTAGTAGGCGCTATTATAATTGGAGGATGTAGTGCGGGTAATTCGGAATCTAATAATAATTCAAATATGGACCATTCTAATATGTCTGGTATGGACCATTCCAATATGAGTGATGAAGAAATGAAAAACATGGAGGGTATGGATAATAAAGATAGTAGCATGGAAAATGGTCATGCGAGTCATAACAATCCATTAGCATTAAATAATTCAAATGGGGAAAATGAGCTTGCGCTCCCACCTATTATTGAACCTAAAAATGGAATTGTTGATATTACTGCTCAACAAGGAACAACAGAAATCTTTAAGGGAACTAAAACAGAGACATATGGATATAATGGTTCCTTTTTAGGGCCAATCATTCGTATTAATAAAGATCAAACGGTAACGTTTAGAACTAAAAATGATTTATCTGAACCAACAACATTTCACTGGCATGGATTAGAAATCCCTGGAAATGGTGATGGCGGCCCACATCAAGTCCTAGAGCCAGGTGTAACAGAAGATGTAAATTTTACAGTTAATCAGGGAGCATCTACGCTGTGGTTCCATCCACATCCAGAAGGTGCTACAGCAGAGCAAGTATATAAAGGTTTAGCTGGTTTAATTTATATAGATGATGAAAACTCACAAGAAATCAATGTACCAAATGAATATGGTGTGAATGATTTTCCATTAGTATTCCAAGATAGACAATTTACTGAAGAAAAGCAATTAAATTATCAAGCAGTCCTTAATGAAGATGGTACAATTGGAGATACTTTATTAATTAATGGTACGTTGAATCCTAAACTTACAGTTGGTAAAGAAAAAGTAAGACTTCGTTTATTAAACGGTTCTAATGCTCGTAATTATACTTTTAAATTGAATACCGGAGATACATTCCAACAAATTGCTACTGATGGTGGTTTCTTAAATCAACCAACTGATATGAAAGAAATTACCTTAACACCAGGTGAGCGAGCAGAGGTAATAGTGGACTTTTCAAAAATGGATGACAAGACTGATATAGCATTAATAAATGATGAAGGTACTACCCTTTTACCATTTAAAATTGAACAAAAGACTACAAGTACAAGTAAAATTTCAGAAAAATTAAATGATTTTAGTGTTACTGAAGAAGAGAAAAATTTACCAGTTTCTAAGAAGCTTGAACTATTTGGTATGGGGACAATGGTTTCTATAAATGGAAACCAGTTTGATATGAATCGCATTGATTTCACTCAAAAGCAGGGTGAGACTGAAATTTGGGAAATTTATAATAAACCTGATATGATGGGTGGTATGACACATCCTTTCCACATACATGGCACTCAATTTAAAATCGTGTCGATTGATGGTCAAGAACCTCCTTTAAATTTAAAAGGGTGGAAGGATACTGTCTCAATTGAAGCTGGTCAAACAGTTAAATTAGCAGTGAAGTTTAATAATAAGGGCATATACATGTTCCACTGCCATGTCCTTGAACATGAAGAAAATGGTATGATGGGGCAAGTTGAAGTAAATTAAATATAAATAGATTATTAAAACCTCCAAATACCATGGAGGTTTTTTTATTGGTTTCTATTACATAACTCTTATATCTAGGGTTATTGGTCGTGGTTCATATTAAATAACCTACCCTATAGAAATACTCAATCTTTTTTCTAAAATTTCAATTGAAATTTTTAACAACTTAACAACATTTTTATTTAGTTAATACAAAAGAATACCTTAATGATTTTATGTATTTTTTGTCCCTTTAATGGAAATGAATATAAATAAAATGAAAGGTAATATTTATGGAATTTTATAAAGAGATTGAAATCTACTGTTATAAGTGTCGTAAAAAGACCATTTTTACATGTAAGGATTTGCATAATAAAATCGGTGTTGACAGTCATTGTAGTGAGTGTATTGGGATTTGGTTTGAATGGCAAAATCGAGCGGTAGAAAGAGAATTGGAGAAGTGGATTGTATATAATCAAGGGCTGTTAAAAACATAATGTGAATCGAAGAAAGTATAGTATTTTTCTTACTAAAATTAGCAAACGTCCACTCTTTAAAGGACGTTTTTTATGTGTAAACGATTGTAATATAAATACTTTTATAAAATGGAATAAATTAAACTACAAGTAAGTCAAAAAGTTATAATAATTTTAGAAATTATTTTTTTGAACCATAATTATGTCGACGAGGCGGTGCTTTACATGTCTAAAAGGAAATACGGTTGGTCTGAGAAAAAAAGAAATGACTATATTAAAGAAGGACGAGGTCAAGGGGAACTATCAAATTATATACCTTGGATTAAAATACAAGATATATCGTCACAAGGAAATGCTTCTCGATTAATAGGGTGGACCGCGAAGAGACAGCATGAATTGTTGTCTAACTTGGAAAGAGACTTTTTTCTCTTATTAGATTGGGAAGATACAGTGGTAGACATAAGAGAACAGTTTCCTTTAAATGTTGAAACAACTATTCGTATAGCTGAAGAGAAAGGAATTAAGCACTCTAAAGATAATAGTTCAGGTATACCGATAGATATGACAACAGATTTCTTTATAACAGTAGTAAAAAACTCTGAAAGAAAATATATCGCTAGAACTGTAAAACCAAGTGAACAACTTGAAGATAAACGAGTAATTGAAAAGTTTGAAATTGAACGAGAGTATTGGGAGATACAAGGAATAAGTTGGGGGGTCATAACTGAAAAGGAAATTCCTAAACAACTAGCAAACAATATTCTATGGATACATAAATCTTATTATTTAGCAGAAGAAGATATAAGCTATTCTACTTTATTATTGCATTTATTGATTTTAAAAAAAGATAGCGAAGAGAGTTTATTAGTAGTTTGTAATAAATTTGATGAGGATTATAACTTAGAAACAGGCTCATCTTTAAGTTATATAAAACATTTTATAGCTCGAAAATATATTTCGATTGATATGAGTAAGAAAATTAACCCAAGCAATCTAACTTTAGATCAAATTATTATGAATGTTTCTAAGGAGGATAACATTGATTACAATATCAGTTAATGAATTAATTAAAGACTTGACGTGTAATAAAGTATATCGTCTACTTTGGATTGATGAAAGTAACATCGTTACATATGCAATTGATATAGAAGATTCCAATGCCTTACCATTCCTTTTAAAAGTTAAAGATATACATCAAGGATTTATAGAAAATTCATACTCCAAATTCGAATCTGATCACACAAACATACTAATTAACCACATTAATTTACCTGAGGGAATGAAACAAAAGAGAGACACAGCGTGGGCAATTATCAAAAACTTAGTGAATGATGAACCTTCAATTTATAAGAAAAAAGAACGTGGGCAGCTAATAAATGAACTTGTAAATAATAAAGTATGTACAAAAATGACTGCTTATAAATATTTGAGAAAGTACTGGCAGAGAGGAAAAACTATGAATAGTTTGCTTCCGGATTATAGTAACTCTGGAGGTAAGGGAAGAAATAAAAAAAGTGGTACTTTGAAAAGGGGAAAACCTAGAACCACTAACAGTGTAGGAATAAATGTAACCGATGAAACAAGGGAAATATTTCGTAAATCGATTAAAAGGTACTATTTTACAAGCAAGAGAAACTCATTGTCATTCGCATATAAAATGATGATAAAGGAGTTCTATGCAGATGAAGTTCGTTACGAAAACGGAACAAAATATATAGTAATACAGGATGAAAATAAAATTCCTTCATTAAGACAATTTAGATATTGGCACAACAAAGAATTTGGTATTGAACAAAAAATAGTAAGTCGAGAAGGTGAGAAAAAATTTGAACGAGATCATCGAGCAATATTAGGATCTTCAACTTATGAAGTCATGGGGCCAGGATCACGATATCAAATAGATGCGACTATTGGTAATGTGTATCTGGTATCTAGTTTTAATTCTGATTATATTGTAGGTAAACCAATTATATATTTTGTGGTGGACGTATATACACATATGATTACAGGAATGTATATCGGATTTGAAGGTCCTTCTTGGGCAGGAATGATGATGGCAATAGCAAATGCAGCATCAGATAAAAAGGAATATTGCAGTAGATATGGTATAGAAATTTCAAATGAAATGTGGCCATCTGCGCATCTTCCTGAAATTATTCTAGGGGATAGAGGTGAGTTGGAGGGATATAACGTGAATAGTTTAATTGAAGGGTTGGATTTGGTAGTGGAGAATAATCCTGCTTTTCGACCAGATTGGAAGGGAATTGTGGAAAAATTGTTCGATACTTCACAAAGTAAAATAAAGCCGTTCTTACCAGGTTACATACAGAGTGATTTTAGGGAACGTGGGGCTAGTGATTATCGTTTAGAAGCTAAGTTAACTATAGATCAATATACAAAAATTCTAATCAATTTTGTTTTATTTTATAACAAAAATCACTATATGAAGGATTATCTAAGAGATGAGCAGATGATACGGGAAAATGTAAAACCGACTCCTCTTAAACTCTGGAATTGGGGCATTAAAAATAGAGCAGGTAAGCTAAGGAAGGAACATCCTAATACTATAAAGTTTTACTTATTGCCACGAGATACAGCTACAGTAACCTCAAAGGGAATAAAGTTTAAAAATAGGTTATTTAGCTGTGAAACAGCTATAAAGGAATCTTGGTTTGTACAAGCTAGAACAAAGAAAAGTTGGACAGTTGATATTTCATACGATCCTCGAAACATGGACATTATTTATCTGCACATTAATGATAAATCACTTTTTGAAAGTTGCTTCCTTTTAGATCATCAGGAGAGATACAAAAATAAAGTACTTGAAGAAATTGAACAATTATTAATGATTGAACAAAACACATATAAAATTGAAAGTCATAGTTTGTTACAAGAAGAAATTAATTTTTATTCTAAAATTGAAGGAATAGTGGATGAGGCAATTAAGACACCAAATCAAGATGAAAATAATAAAATCACTAAAACGGAAAAAATAAAAAATATTAGAGAAAATCGGGAAGTTGAAAAAAGTTTACGAAGAGAGTATGAGGCATTTCAAATAGGTGTAACTGAGATTGATAATGATAAAAACATTATTTCTTTTGCACCTTCTGAGCAGAAAGATGAAAAAACTGAAACATCTACGATAATGGAATTATTTAAAAAGCAAAGAAGGAAGAAGAAGGAATGAAAAATGGGAAGACAATTGAATTAGAGAGTGGTATTGAAGTTCTATTGGCAGAGTATCGTGAACAAGAAATAATTGATTATAAAGGGAATCCCCTTATTGAAGCGTTACCTCCGATACTCTCTAAAGAAGAAGCGTTTGATCAACTTAGCTTTATACCTATGTTTCATAATAGTGAAAGAAATTTATCAAGTCATCATCGTTACCATGCTTTACTAAGATTATCAAGATTTTATCAGCCTATAAATCAAACCTTAAATCTAGAACAGCGTTTTTCAGGTTTCATTAGGTATGGATATGTTAATCGAAATCCATTACATAAAAAACATGTTCAAGCATTACTTGATTTACACAACAAGCTTGTTAATAAAGAGGAAATTGGATTACCGCCAGATATACGTTCTTCTGCTTCAAGTTTCACTTTAATGGGATATCCAGGAATAGGTAAAACATCTGCGATAGAAAGGGTACTATCTCTTTATCCGCAAGTAATATTGCATCAAAATCCAATCAATTTGATTCAAATTGTATGGTTAAAATTGGATTGTCCACATGATGGATCATTAAAAACTCTTTGTATGGACTTTTTCAAAAAAGTTGATTCGTTGACAGGTACTAATTATTTTGAAAAGTATGGTAAGCCATCAAATTCAGTTAGTTCAATGGTAACTCGTATGGGGCAAGTCGCTCGTTTACACTCAATAGGCGCTCTAATCATTGATGAGGTTCAGCACTCGTTATCTGCATCAGGTGCTGCATCAGAAATGATGATGAATTTTTTTGTAACGCTAGTGAATGAAATAGGAGTACCAGTAATGTTTATTGGAACCATGAAAGCCAAGGCATTATTACAAAAGGATTTCAGACAAGCACGTAGAAGCAGTGGCCAAGGCGACATGGTATGGCAGCAAATGAAACAAGATGATGATTGGGAAGTATTAATCACAAGTATGTGGGATTATCAGTGGACGAATGAATATACGGAACTGACAGAAGAATTATTAAACACGATTTACGAAGAGAGCCAAGGAATTGTGGATGTTGCTGTTAAGTTGTATTTACTCGCACAAGCGAGGGCAATCAATTCTGGCCTTGAAAAAATAACCCCTAAACTTATACAAAAGGTAGTGAAAGAAGATTTGAAACTTCTTCAACCTATGTTGGAGGCTCTTAAATCCGGAAATCAAAGCGACATTGCAAAATACGAAGATATTGTTCCAATGGATATTGAAGATTATATTCTAAATAGATTGCCAGTATTAGACCTTAAGGCCAGGGTTCAGGCGAAAAAAGAAAAGATGGCACAAGATCGTACAAATAAAGAACTTCCAATACTAGAAAAATTAATCCTATCCTTAATTAATTTAGATGTTTCAGAAAAAATTGCTGAAAACGCTGCTAAATATGCACTGAAAAATTCACCTGAGTCAACAATTCCACAACTAATGACTCTATCACTCCAATACATTGAGGGAAAGAAAGAAAAGAAAAATGAAGCGAAAGGCAATATTTCAGTAAATAAACTTCAATCAATAGTTGATATAGGAAAGAAGAATAAACGCTCTGCTTATGAGGCATTATGTGAAGAAGGATATATTAAAAATCCTTTAGATGACTTAATAATGTAAGGGTGTGTAAATAAAATAGATGTTAGCATTTTTTCCTTCAATTTATAAAGATGAACTATTATATAGTGTGTTGGCTAGATACCATAAACGTTCAGGGAATTTAAGTAATAAACATTCAACTTTAGATTTGTTTGGAAAAAAGAAAGCATATATTATTCCTGATTTACCTACTGATTTAGAGATATTATTAGAAAAAGTAAATCCTTTTTTAAATTCGAGTATTGATGAATGGATAAATTATCATACATTGTATAACTACTATACAAATTTTACTTCAAAAGAAATAAAACAGAGTGTTCGAAATAAAATGTTATATGGCTGTGGCAATACTTCCTTGCATTATTCAACAGGTCAAATGGCTGGGACAGTAAAAGAGCCTATGTATTTTCGCTATTGTCCTAACTGCTTTGAAGAAGATATTCAAGTGAATGGAGAAACATATTGGCGGACATATCACCAATTACCAAGTGTATTTATTTGTTTAAAGCATTCTGTCTTGCTTGTAGACAGTTCAATCTTAATTAGGCAAGGAAACTCTTCGTATTTTTATTCAAACATTGAAAACAGTTTAGAGAAGGGCAATAAAAGTGATGTTTCAAAAGTAAACTTTGATTTGCTACGTCATTTTGCTGTAGAAAGTAGCAACTTAAATCAAAAGGATTATAAATTTGATCAGTTAAATTTATTAGAGATTTATCATTACCTATTGGATCGCGAAGGGTATGTAAAATCAAACGGCACAATCGACCAAAGGCGATTAGAAGAAGACTTTATTAAGAAGTTTAAGGTCGATTTTTTAATATTGATGCAATCATTTCCAAGTGGTGTAGAAGGACAGTGTTGGTTAAGGGCAATAACAAGAAAACATCGAAAGTCTTTTCATCCTGTACGGCATTTACTGTTCATTTATTTTTTAGGTGAATCGGTTGATACAATTGAACAGTATGCAAATAAACGATATAGTCCATTTGGTGAAGAGCCATATCTATGTTTGAATCCTGCGGCAGAACACTTTCTACAGCCTGTAATAACTAATTTAAAGGTTACTCGTTGCTATGATACTAAAAGGCCGGTAGGAACCTTCTCCTGTGCCTGTGGCTTTGTTTATTCTCGTAAGGGGCCAGATAAAACAGAAGAGGATAAAACAAATATAGGGCGTATTAAGATGTTAGGTGATACTTGGTTGAGCAAACTCCATCAATTGGTTGAAATAGAACAGTTGAGTTATAAAGCATGCTCAAAAATATTAAAAGTCGACACCAAAACAATTATTAAGTATTCTAAGCAAAGAAATAGTAAGCCTATGAACAAGGAAAATCATATTAAAAGTGATTTGAAGCAAAAATGGCTTGATTTAATTAACCAATACCCCATATTATCAAGAACAGAACTTAGAAAAAAAGACCCATCACTTTATATGCGAATTTATAGAAATGATAAGGAATGGTTAAAGGAACATTCCCCAGTTGTTAAAGTAAATAGGGTTACTAATAAAAGAGTTGATTGGGTACAGAGAGACCTTCACATCTTGGGCATGGTAAAAAAAGCAGTGGAAGATATAAGTGCTAAAGAAAAACCAGTTAGAATAACCGTAAGCAGTATAGGTAAAATGATTAATAATAAATCGTTGTTAGAAAAAAGAGTAAATAAACTGCCCAATACGATGAAGTATATTGAGAGTGTTAAAGAAAATACGACCAATTTTCAAAAGAGGCGTATTAGTTGGGCTATAGATCAATTAAAAGATGAAGAACTTGAAGTTTGGAAAATAATGCGAAAAGCAGGAATCAGTGAAAGATTTTATTCTGGGTTAGAGATAGAAATAAAAAGGCAGATAATAAGTGCGAAGCAAAAATTCTGATATAAAGAATGATACCAAAAAGCCGTGTTCATAGCTGAAAACACGGCTTTTTTTGTTGTAGTCATAATGGTGTTGTTCATCTTTGAAATCGAAAAATTAAAATCCTGTGAATCCACCAAAGAAGGGAGTAAACCAAGCAATAATTTTTGTCATCATGTCAAAATAGAGTAGCACACCCATTACTATCATTAACCATCCACCAATGCTCATAATGAGATGACTTTTTGTCTGGAAAAAGACGTTGCATGCTGTGCAAATCATATTGACTAGAAGAACTTGAACAGTGAACAAGTTTGTAATCAAAGCAATATTTATTCTTCTATTTAGCAACAGAAGCACAGTAATTGAAACTACTGTGCTTCTGTTTTTTAGTTCAATACATACTATGCAACCTCTCATATTCATGTGGGGGGAGCATCTACAGAAGATTTTATAGATAATTGACATAACTATGTAACAAAATATCCCGAGGTTTATATTGATTATTCTAATTGCTGTAATAAAATGATGTTATATCTTGTTAAGTTATAACATTCAGGAGGAAACTATGCTTTCAGAGAGACAACAACTTATACGTGACATGATTCTATATAGACACAATTTGAAAATCTCAGAATTAAGTCAAACACTTGAGGTATCAGAGATGACAATACATCGAGATATAAAACCTCTGATTGAAGAAGGGCTTATTATGAAGACATATGGTGGGATTACACTTATAAGGGATCAATCTATACATCGTGTTGAGGAAGACGAGTGTGTGTATTGTCATCGTAAGTGTGATGATCGATTGGTTTACAGGATAATTCTTTTAAATGGAGAACGTGAAAATGCTTGTTGCAGCCATTGTGGAATACTGCGGCATCGACAGTTAGGTGATGAGGTAGCACAAGCAATTTGTACCGATTTTTTAACAGGGACAACGATTAGCGCTCATCTAGCTTGGTTTGTTTTAGACACTACTGTCCATATTCGTTGTTGTTACCCACAAGTGTTGGTATTTGAGACTAAAGAATATGCAGAGAACTTTGTAAAAGGATTCGGAGGTAAAGTCCTTACATTTTCCGAAATAATGAAATCATTTCCTCAACACCTTAAATTGTCCTGTAAGAACAGTTGAAGAGGGGAATTTAAATGAATGAGGTACTTCTTCAGATACATGTGTGGTTAAGTCAGTTAGCCAATTTAGTAGCAGAACCAATTTATACATTAGCACTAAAACTAGATGTATGGGGAATGAAGGCTTTCTTATTAGGGTTGGTTGGGGCAACTGCACCATGTCAACTTACATCTAATTCTACTGCTGTTGCTTTGATTACATATGAGACTGAAAAAAATAAAAGGTGGTTGAATGTAGGGAGTTATATTACAGGCAAATCTTTAGTGTACATATTGTTAGGCATAATGTCTGTATTCATCGGTAGTACAGTTGCTGATATTCCTTTCATTGGAACAATGTTTTTCCGTAAATTATTTGGCCTTACTCTTATTCTAATTGGATTAGCTCTCCTTGGAAATATTTCAGTACATTCCTCTGCATCACAACGTATCTTCCAAAAAGTCCAAAAAGGATTGAAATTGAAAAATACATCTCTTTCTTTTGGGTTGGCTATGGGTTTTTTATTCTGTCCTACGTTGTTTTGGTTATTTTTTGTCTTGTTATTGCCGACAGGAAATGGAGAATTTAATTTGATAGGTCCCATTTTTTTTGCAATTGGAACAGCAATGCCACTCATTTTATATGTGATACTACTGACTATTAGTGAACGGTTATTAAATCCAATGAAGAAGACTTTGTATTCATTCCATAATGTATCAAGGAATATTTCTGCAATCTTCTTTATATTGTCAGGATTATTCGAAACTTTAAATGCTTGGATAGGATAGAAGGGAATTTGTTTATGATATATATATTTAGTTTTAGTATTATTTTTTTGTTAACCGGTTACGTCATTTTTTCTACCTATCGTGCCAAATCGTTCTTATCAGAAATGACTGCTATGATGATTGCAATGGCTGTTTCTATGATGGCTAGCATAGTAGTAGGAACCATATTAGGAGTAATATTAGTAGGGAAAATGACTGTCCCAGTAATCTCCTCAGTACTTTTTGGCATGATAATTGGATATGTTATTGGGCGTCCCTTTAGTTTATTGGCTTCATTAGATGGACTATTAGCAGGTATCATGGGCGGCATGATGGGTGCAATGTTGGGGGTAATGGTTTTTTCTCAAGATCCTGTCGTTATGATGATATTTGTGGATGCAATTTTTATCATTGTCATGATTCTTATATTGAAATTAATTAGACAAGAAGTTAAGGGAACAGATACAATAACGGTAATATCAAATAAAAATAAATGGAGTAAAGTTATTTTTTGTGTAATTGCCGTATTATTAGTTGTTTCTGTTGTATTCTTTAAACCCATTTCTCATTACTTCAGAGATCTTTTGGGTGATACAACTCCGGTTTCAGACGATTCTTCTACAAAAATAAATGAAGTAAAAGCAGAGCAAAAAGACGGTTATCAGGAAGCCGTCATAATGGTAGAGCCATTTGGATATACACCTGAGAATGTAAAAGTAAAAGCTGGAATCCCAGTTCAACTTCATTTTCAAAAGAGTTTTTCAGGTGGATGCTTATCATACTTAATAATAGAGGATTTCCAAATAGAAAAAGATCTTGATAAAGGTGATAACTTGGTCGAATTCACACCAGAAAAACCGGGTATATATACGTTTCATTGTGGAATGAATATGTATTTTGGAAAGATAATAGTTGAATAATGGATAACAACGAAACAAAGCACAGCCATTAAGAGTCTGTGCTTTGTTTTAGTTTCACCTTTAAAATTTCTTTACTTATGTAGATTTAAAAAATAAGTATCGTGGGGTTTTATTCTTATACGAGAGATATTCTACTTTAAGCATATTCTCTAAGTGTTTTTCTTCTTGAAGAATAAGGTTATGAATTGAAACTATATTTAGTAAACAAATAATTAATGTAACTAAGTTAGGGAATGTCAAAAATAGACCTATAAACATTAAATTGAATCCAACAAATGCAGGATTTCGACTATATTTGTATAAACCATTGGTGATTAGCGAGGTTTTTGTTTCTTTATCTATACCAACTCTCCAAGAGGTTTTCATTGTTATCATTGATAAAATAAAAAACAGTAAACCAATGGTAATTGTCATTAATCCAAAGTAATGCATAACCTCATTGGTGAATAGTTTAGGTAAAATATTATCAATCGAATTATCAAATATTGACTCTAAAAGCCATGCAATTCCCCATACGAAAGTTGAAATTTTAACAAACATTTCGGAAGAATCGACGGATGTCCCCTTATTTCCTTTTCCTAACACATTTGCTTTTATCCCTGATTTCTTATTTAGAATAACTAGCTTTAATGAATAGGAAAATAAAAACAAAGCAAACAGAATCAATGAAAAAACATTTACCAGTTCCATTTTTATCTCTTCTTTCTATAATGAATTAAGTGCTATTTTAAGAAAGTAAAGTACTAGAAATAAAAAGATGGACTTTCATATAAAAAGCCCATCTATTGAATAAAGTGCGTTAATTCATTCTTTAACACGCATTAAACGTAAGCTGTTTAATGCTACTAACAATGTTGCTCCCATATCTGAGACAATGGCAATCCAAAGTGTTAGCCAACCTGGAATAACTAATAGTAATGCAGCTAGTTTAATTAAAATGGCAAATGCTATATTTGCCTTGATAATATTTAAGGCCTTACGACTTAGCTTTATTGTAAACGGTAATTTCCGTAGATCATCTGCCATTAAAGCAACATCTGCAGTCTCTAATGCAGTGTCTGTACCAGCACCACCCATGGCGATACCGACTGTAGAAGCTGCTAAAGCAGGAGCATCGTTGACACCATCACCGACCATCGCAACATTGCCATAGTCTTTTCGAAGTTGTTTTATATAGGAAAGTTTGTCTTCAGGCATTAATTCAGCTTGAATTTCAGAAACCCCTACATGATGACCAATTGCATTCGCAGTCCCTTTATTATCACCAGTTAACATGATTGTTTTCTTAACACCCATGTTATGCAATTTCTCAATAATTTCTTGGCTAGATTCACGTACCTCATCAGCTACGGCAATGATTGCTTGAATCTCTTTTTCAGTTCCTAATATCATGGCAGTTTTGCCTTCATTTTGTAACTTAAGGATGTTTCCTTCTAAATTCTCTGGAATAGGTACATTTAACTCTTGGAACAATTTTGGGCTACCGATGTAATACAAAGTACCATCTACTTCACCTTTTATTCCTTTGCCAGTAATGGCTGCGAAAGCATCAACGTTGATATTTTTGAATGAAACATTTTCTTCTTCGGCTCTTTTAATAATCGCAGAAGCTAAAGGGTGCTGAGATCGATATTCTAAAGCCGTAATTATGGCTAGAATCTTTTTTGAATCTTTTTGGGTATTCATTACATCAAAGTTTGTAACCACTGGAACACCTTTTGTAAGCGTACCTGTTTTATCAAAAGCAATTGCCTTAAGCGAACCCATTTCCTCTAAATAAATGCCACCTTTAATTAAAACCCCTTTTTTAGCAGCATTACCTATAGCTGAAACAATTGAAATTGGTGTTGAAATAACAAGCGCACATGGACATCCAACTACAAGTACTGATAAACCTTGATAAACCCAAGTTTCCCAACTACCATCGAAGAACAGTGGGGGAACAATTACTACAAGCCCTGCAATGACCATGATAATTGGTGTATAATATTTCGCAAATTTATCAACAAATGCTTGTGAAGGAGCGCGTTCACCTTGAGCTTCTTCAACTAGATGTATAATTTTTGAAATCGTTGTATCTTCAACGTATTTTGTAATTTTAACTTCTAATAAACCCTCTTCATTTAGTGTTCCAGCGAATACCTCATCATCTACTGTTTTTGAAACTGGTACTGATTCCCCTGTAATAGCTGCTTGGTTGACTGCAGAAAGACCGCTAACCACGATGCCATCCATTGCAATTTTTTGCCCAGGTATAACAATCATAATATCGCCAATCTCTATATCATCTACGTGTACCATGATTTCTTGACCATTTCGACGAATTAAAGCTTCTTTTGGTGCAATATCCATTAATGAGCGAATTGATTGACGTGCTTTATCCATTGAATAACGCTCTAAAGCTTCACTAATAGCGAATAGGATAACAACTATGGATGCTTCTGCCCATTCTCCTATAAATGCAGCACCAATGACAGCTACCGTCATTAATGTTTTCATGTCAAAATCAAAGCGAGTTAAATTTTTGAAACCAACTTTGAATAGATTGAAACCACCGATTACAATTGAAGCTATAAATAATAGGGAGGTAATAAGATTTTCTTCACCGTTTACGTATTGAGATAGATAACCGAATACGATAAATAAGCTTGCGTATAAAAGTGTGCTATGTTTTTTGTAAAATGGTACTTTCTTTTCAACTTGCCCCTCACTATTGTCAGAAGATGGAGCTTTAGATCTGTATGAAGGTGTATCCATTGATACTTTTAAATTTTCAAAAGCTCCAGCTTTTTCAAGTTCCGCAATAGTTGTTTCGCCAGTTACGGAAATTTTAGAAGCACCGAAGTTTACTTTTGCATCTTGAACCCCTGGAAGCTCTTTTACATTACGTTCAAATTTACCTGCACAGTTTGCACACGAGAAGCCTTCAATTCTATAGGTAGTATCTGTTTGGGGTGGAGTAACACGTTTTTGTTTTTCTGGCGTTACTTTTAAGTTTTCGAAAGCTCCAGCCTTTTCTAACTCCTCCACGGTCGCATCGCCTGTAACTGATATTTTAGATGCCCCAAAGTTCACCTTTGCATCTTGAACACCAGGTATTTCTTTTACATTACGTTCAAATTTACTTGCACAGTTGGCACAAGAGAAACCGTTCACGCGGAATACCTGTTTTTCCTCAGTCATTAATTTCACCTTCTTTATGTTCTTCAAATGCAACACTGATTAAATTCTTAAAATATGGGTCATGAATAGCGTAATAAACCAATTTCCCTTCTTTACGATATTCAGCTAATCCTAAATTTCGTAGTAAACGCAAATGGTGCGACGCAGTTGCTGTTGTTGACCCAATAATATTAGCGATATCGCAAACACATAATTCATCTTCTAGTGTTAGCGCATAGGCAATTTTTACACGTGTATCATCCGAAAGTGCTTTAAAAACTTTAGCAACATCCATTGATTTTTTTTCTTTTAACTTGTCTTGAACATAGTTTACTTTATCCTCATGAATACAGGTGATTTCACATATTTCTTTCATATATTTTCCTCCAGTTATCATTCAAACGTTCAAACGATTATTTGATTGTTTTTATAATAAACTTAAACATTCAAATAGTCAAACAGTTATTTGAATGTTTTATTTATTTAATGCAATTTATTATTTTTGACCAGAAAAGTATATGCAAAAGCCTAAGCTTGAAAAAAGTTAATTTTTTTGGATATGTATGGAAAAAGAAATGTAGATCATTAAATTAGAGGTTAGCTATTGAATATAATAATTATTAGTTTGAATAATAGTTGCAAATTGCAAATAAAATTGCTATATATATTTATTAAGGATAGAATATTTTTGTGTTTTACTTAGTTTTATTAATTACAGCTATTATTTTTAATGAATTTATATTTGCAAAATGCAAATAATGAAGGGGGATAAAAAATGAAAGGGATTCTTGATACAATCGTTATTGGGGGAGGGCAGGCTGGACTTGCAGCAGGCTATCATTTACTGAAAAAAGGTCTACGATTTTTAATATTAGAAGAAAGTAATCAGATCGGGGGTTCTTGGCCAAATTATTATGACAGTCTTAAATTGTTTTCTCCAGCAGGGTTTTCCTCTATGCCCGGCATGAAGTTTCCTGGAAACCAGAATCTCTATCCGAAAAGGGATGAAGTTATTCGATACTTACAAGATTATAAAAAAAAGTTCCAATTACCTGTTTTAATTAATCAGAGAGTAGATATGATTGAGAAAAATAACATAGGTTTTATTGTTCGAACTGTCACAGGCGATAAATTTCAAGTTAGAACAATCATAAATGCTACAGGCTCATTTAATAATCCTTTTATTCCTAACATTCAAGGAAGAGAAGTCTTTCAAGGGAAAACACTTCACTCTTCAGAATATCGAAATCCACAGCCATATCACAACCAAAGGGTAATCGTAATCGGAGGAGGTAATTCGGCTGTGCAAATTGCTGTTGAATTGTCTAAGGTTAGCCAAACTACTCTTTCAGTACGACAGCCAATAAAATTTGTAAAACAACGTCTACTTGGACGGGACATACACTATTGGTTGAAGGTATTTGGTTTTGATACCTTTCCTTTCTGGCGCTTTGGAAAAACGGCACCCAGATCAAATGCTGTGAATGATATAGGAGGATATAAAGATCGAATTAGTAAGGGGAGTCCGGAACAACGTTTAATGTTTACTTCTTTTTATGAAGATGGAGTTATTTGGCCGGACGGAGAAAGGGAGCCTGTAGATACCATTATCTATGCCACAGGATACAGACCACATTTACCCTATATGAAATTACTTGGTGCATTAGATGGGGAAGGAATGCCTTTACAAAAGGCAGGTATTAGCAGTATCCCTGGATTATATTTTGTGGGACTAGAAGGACAACGATCATTTGCATCTGCAACTTTAAGAGGTGTGGGAGAAGATGCCGAGTATGTTGTGAAAAAGTTACTTCACCACATGAAAAGTAGAAACTTTTGAAGTAGGAAAAACATCTTCAAAAAAAGTTAAATATATTTTAGTTGTATTTTGCAAATAAATAATATATATGTCTTTATAGGAGATGATTAAATGGAAAATAAACGTGAACTTTTTCAAGTTTTAACTCAAAAGTTTGCTCTACTAAATAAAACATGTTGTACTGTAGGATCAATTGACATCACACCAATACAGAGCCATATTCTATATGAGATCGACAAACAAAATAATCCTTCTATGCAACAAATAGCAGAGGCAATAGGTATGGATATTACTACATTTAGTAGACAGATTCAAACTCTTATTAAGATGAATCTTGTCAAAAAAACTCCTCTAACATCAGATAAAAGAGTGTACATTTTGTCATTAACTGTGGAGGGTACATTTCTCGCTACTACAATTGATGAAATGATAAACAATTATTTAAATGAAGTTTTTTCACATTTGAATGACTTCGAAAAAGAAACTGTTTTACGTTCAATTGAACTCTTAAATAAAGCTATGGCTAAATCAAATTTGTGTTGTACACCTTCTCCATAACTCGTTACTAAAGAAAAATTAATGGAGATAAATTAATCTTTTAAAGCGTACGTTTAGGTAACTGAACGTACGCTTTTTACAAAGTATAAAAATTTTTTTAAAATGGGTAAATATCTGTTGCAATTCAAAACATTAAATCATAATATAAGAATATAGTTATATACTGATTATGTCACCTTCTTACGAGGTGATTTTATTTAAAATAATATATAAGAAAACAGTTATATAAGGAGTGCAGATAAATGGAAAACACACTAATTGAAAAACAACTAAAAGCAGCAGCGGATTTGAATCGCATTAAATTACTTGCATGCATGAAAAACGGGGAGGTATGTGTATGTGATTTTGTGGATGTGCTAGGAATATCACAACCAGCCGTTAGTCAACATCTACGAAAATTAAAGGAGGCAGGCATTATTACGGAACGGAAAGTAGGGACTTGGAAACATTACCGTTTAGTAGAGAATCAAACGCCACTGATGAAGGGCATTTTAGAACAAATTCAGCCTTTAAAGGGGTGCAATTGTGAAACCGATTGCTGCCATGTAGGGGGAAATATAAATGAGTAATGAATCTTTAACAAAACAGCTTTCTTTTCTAGATCGTTACCTTACCCTTTGGATATTCGTTGCGATGGGAATAGGTGTTGTATTAAGTATCACCATGCCTAATGTTGGGGAAGCGTTAGAGTCCATGTCTATTGGAACAACGTCCATACCGATTGCTATAGGGTTAATTGTCATGATGTATCCACCATTAGCGAAAGTAAAGTATGAAGAAATGTGGCGAGTGTTTAAGGATTGGAAAGTGCTATTACTATCACTTTTACAAAACTGGTTACTCGGCCCGTTCCTCATGTTCTTTTTAGCGATTATCTTCTTACAAGATTACCCAGAATATATGGCTGGACTCATTATGATTGGCTTAGCTCGATGTATTGCCATGGTGATTGTGTGGAATGATTTAGCGCGTGGAGATCGTGAATATGTAGCTGGTTTAGTTGCCTTTAACTCCATTTTTCAAATTGTGACGTATTCAATTTTTGCTTACTTTTTCTTAAATGTATTACCTGGTTGGTTTGGTTTAGAGAATTTCAATGTATCCATTTCTATGTGGGAGATTACAAAGAGCGTTCTAATTTACTTAGGGATACCATTTGCAGCAGGATTCCTCACACGATGGATAGGAATTAAAGCAAAAGGAAAACAGTGGTATGAAGAAAAGTTCTTACCGAAAATTTCACCACTTACTTTAATTGCACTGCTGTTCACGATTGTGTTGATGTTTGCTTTAAAGGGTGAGCAATTAGTAGAACTGCCACTTGATGTAGTGCGAATTGCTATTCCATTATTTATTTACTTTGTGATCATGTTTGCTGTGTCATTCTTCTCTTCCCGTAAAGTAGGTGCATCTTATCCTGTCACAGCAGCTCTTTCTTTTACAGCTGCAAGCAACAACTTCGAGTTAGCAATTGCTGTTGCAGTGGGTGTGTTTGGCTTGCATAGTGGCGTGGCATTTGCCGCTGTTATTGGACCACTAGTGGAAGTACCAGTCCTCATTGGACTTGTATGGGTTGCCTTACGTTGGCAGAAAAAATACTTTAAAACCATTAAATTATAAGGAGCAATTACTATGACAAATACACTTTATTTCTTATGTACAGGAAACTCATGTCGAAGTCAGATGGCTGAAGGATGGGCAAAGAAATTACTACCTACCAATTGGACAGTTAAAAGTGCTGGTATTGAAGCACATGGCGTAAATCCGAATGCTACTAAAGCGATGGCGGAGGTAGGGGTTGATATTTCAAATCATACATCCGATTTAATTGATTTTGAGACATTAAACAATGCAACATTAGTTGTCACTTTATGTGGGGATGCAGCTGATAAATGCCCAATGACACCTCCTCACGTTCGTCGTGAGCATTGGGGATTTGAAGATCCAGCGAAAGCGACAGGTACTGATGAAGAGAAGTGGGCTGTATTCCAAAATGTTCGTGATGCAATTGGTAAACGCATTGAACAATTTGTAGCTGAGGAGCTGAAATAAATTGAAAAAAATTCATATCTATGAGCCAGCAATGTGCTGTTCTACAGGCTTATGTGGACCTTCTATAGACCCAGAATTATTGCGAATGTCATTTATTATGAATAATTTAAAGAAAACAAACATAGAAGCTGAAAGATTTAATCTTACAAACGAGCCAAATGCTTTTGTAGAAAACGAAGCAATCAATCAACTATTAGTGTCAGAAGGAATGGATGCCTTACCTGCAACGTTTGTGGATGGAGAATTACTTTGCAAAGGAATCTATCCAACAAATGAACAATTTTCACAGTGGTCAGGACTTTCAGAAGACGAATTACTACAAAAGCCAAAAGTACGCTTGTCACTAAAAGGAGATGCGTAAGATGGAACGCTTTACAAGAATTCATTTCCCTGACACCCCATTCCTGTTTTTCACGGGGAAAGGGGGCGTTGGGAAAACATCGGTTGCTTGTAGCCTATCAATAGCCATTGCAAGGGAAGGGAAAAAGGTACTTTTAATTAGTACAGACCCCGCATCCAACTTACAAGATATTTTTGGCCAAACGCTTTCTAATAGTCCAACAAAAATTGAAGGCATAGACAATTTATTTGCGATAAATTTGGACCCTGAACAGGCAGCACAACATTACAAAGAGCAAATGGTTGGTCCGTACCGTGGAAAACTACCTGAAGTGGTATTACAAAATATGGAGGAACAACTTTCTGGTGCTTGCACAGTAGAAATTGCTGCCTTTAATGAATTTGCTTCACTATTGACTGATACTTCAGTGATTGGGAATTTTGACACTGTGGTGTTTGATACAGCCCCTACAGGGCATACGTTACGATTATTACAGTTGCCTTCTGCATGGTCTACGTTTCTAGACGATAACACGACTGGCACTTCATGTTTAGGTCCTTTAAAAGGGCTAGAACCACAACGTGAAGTCTATAAAGAGGCAGTTGAACGTTTAAAGAATGCTAATCAAACAACGTTAATGTTAGTGACACGCCCAGAAGAAAATCCTTTAAAGGAAGCTGCACGTGCTTCTCACGAATTGTTTGAAATAGGCATTCAAAATCAGACTCTACTAATTAATGGATATATGAGCAATGCCAATTCTACTGATGATATCGAAGAGGCTTTCATTGCGCGTCAAGCTGATGCAATAGCAAGAATTCCTGAAGAACTAAATCAATTTGAGCATTTCTACTTACCTTTTGTACCGTACTCATTATCAAGTATTGAGCGTATGCAAGCATGGATGACTGACAAAGAAGTTATACATGCAGATGAATCAAATGAAGAAACTAAGATTCCTGAGATAGAAGAAATGATTGCAGATTATTTAGAACGTAAACCGAAACTCATTTTTACGATGGGGAAAGGTGGGGTTGGAAAAACAACTGTGGCTTCTTATATTGCATTACGATTAGCAGAAGAGGATACTCATGTACATTTAACTACAACAGATCCCGCCGCACACCTCGATTGGACATTCGGAGATGACAACGTTAATAATTTAACGATCAGTCGTATTGATCCAAAAGCAGAAGTGGCAAACTATGAAGCAGAAGTGCTTGCAAAGGCAAGTGAAACGATGAATGAGGAAGGTTTAGCATTTGTGAAAGAGGATTTGGCTTCTCCTTGTACAGAGGAAATAGCTGTATTCAAAGCATTTGCTAACGTTGTAGAAAATCATCAAGATGAAGTCATTATTATTGATACCGCACCAACAGGGCATACGTTGCTTTTACTAGACGCAACAGAAGCTTATCATCGGGAAATAAGCCGTTCACAAGGGGATATTCCTCCAGCTGTTTCTAACCTGTTACCAAGGTTGCGTGATGCCTCTTATACGAGTGTTGCCATTGTAACTCTTCCTGAAGCAACACCTGTTTATGAAGCTTCGCGCTTACAAGAAGATTTACACCGTGCTGGATTATCTGTTGATTGGTGGGTTGTTAATCAAACGTTTTCATCTATCTATACAACAAGTCCAACATTAATTCAAAAACAACAAGCTGAAACGAAATGGCTAAAAGAAGTTAGATCCATCAGCAATAATCAATTTGTGGCCATTCCATGGGTAAAAACGCCACCGGTTGGAACACAAGGCTTACATGAATTAAAAGGAGAGAAAATCAAATGAAAATGAGTCTAGAAGGTAAAAATTATTTAGAACAGGTATTAGCTGATTCAGAGGTTAAAACGCTTCGTTTCTTTGGTATTGCAGGCTGCTGTGGGGTTAATTTAGGTGTAGGCTTAGAAGCACCAGCAGAAGAAGATGCAATTCAAACAATTGAAGGTATCGAAGTCGCAATTCATCCTGATATTGCACCGCAATTAACAGATGTTACGATCCATGCAGAAGAAGAGAATGGTGAGCTAGGTTTAGTATTAGTTGGATACTCACCGACATCTTGCTAACAAGTGATCCTAAATATACTGTCTGTCGTAGCAATTATTCAATCCGTTGAATGGAGGATGCAATAATGACAGTAAACCATGCTAGCGAATTAACTAAAGATTATTTTATCGCTTATTTAAAGTTAATAATGAATAGTAGAGAATACACATTGATACAGGCTAAAGAGTTTGCTTTTGATTTCTTCTTTAAAGGAGATATGGATCGTTACGGCACTTCTACATGGTTGCAATTTGAAAAAGCTATAAAAGAAATTGATAAAATCATGTGTGAAATGGAAGTGTGTTCATAACTATCACAAAAGCTTAAATAAATTACGTCTAGCTTACTGCTAGACGTAAAAAATATATTTTATATAAGGGAATGCTTATATAAAGAAAAAAGAGGAGAAGTTTATATGAAAACACTAAAAGTAATCAATCAAAATCAATCTTGTTGTACTCCTGTTCAGGACATTGAAGTCCAAGAGACTGTTAATAATTCCAATAAGAATTTACCGATTGTCATAATTGGTGCAGGTCCTATCGGGTTAGCTACTGCTGCTCATTTAGTAGAGCAAAACCAGTCATTTATTTTACTTGAAGCTGGCAATGAAATAGCACACAATATTCGTACTTGGGGGCATGTCACATTATTTTCTCCATGGCGTTATAACATCAATAGAGCTGCTAAATCATTATTAGAGGGGTCTGATTGGGTAGAACCTAACTTAGAAACAATACCTACAGGGCATGAGTTAATTGATCTTTATTTAAAACCTTTGGCAGAGTTAACACAAATAAAACCTAGTATCCGATTGAACTCAAAAGTAGTAGGTATTTCAAGACAATTAAATGATAAAATGAAATCAAAAAATCGATTAAATCAGTTCTTTAATATATATGTTGAAAAAGAGGATGACATCGATATTATTGAGGCAAAAGCAGTTATCGATGCAACGGGTACATGGGGGAACCCAAACCCAGCAAATTCTACAGGTGTTTGGCTGAAAAATGAGAAAGTATTAGCAGATCACATTGAGTATGGTATTCCAGATATAAATACGAATCCTAAGAGATATGCAAATAAGAAGGTTGCTGTCATTGGTGGTGGTCATTCAGCGATCAATACCTTATTAGCTTTGGCTGAATTACAAAAAGATAATCCTTCAACAAAGCTTGTGTGGATTATGCGTAAAAGATCTGTAGAAGAAGCCTATGGCGGGGAGGAAAAAGATGCGTTGGCAGCACGTGGCGCACTCGGTATTCGCATCCATGAATTAGTAGATACAGGAAAGATTGAGGTAGTAACACCTTTCTATATTTCACAGGTGAAAAAAGAAGAGAATATCCATATTGTAGGTACTATTAATGGAGAACAAAAAGTACTTACAGGATTCGATGAACTTATTGTTAATGCAGGAAATCGACCTGATTTTACCATGAACAATGAACTGCGTTTATCTATTGATACAGCAACAGAAAGTGTGCAAGCATTAGCGCCACTAATTGATCCTAATGAGCATAGTTGTGGCACAGTCAGAGCGCATGGTGAAGAAATACTACGCCAACCTGAAAAGGACTTCTATATAGTCGGAGCTAAAAGTTATGGACGCGCACCAACATTTTTAATGGCAACCGGCTACGAACAGGTTCGTTCAATAACAGCTTATTTATCAGGAGATGAAGAAGCGTCGAAACGTGTTGAATTAGAATTACCAGAAACAGGCGTATGTAGTATTAATCTTGTCAATCAATCAAATACATGTTGCTAATTGGGGGGATATGTTTTGTTAAATCAGTTATTTATAGTGGGAGTATATATATTAATTATCTTAATGTTATCATATATTACACATGAATATCTGGAAAATAAGTTTAGTAAGCAATGTTATTTAATATGGTTGATTTGTGTTTTTTTAACTGGACCTATAGCATTCACCATATATATTATTTGGGATAAGAAAAACAACATACCTAATACAAATGTAAAATAGGTAAGTCTAATGTGGAGAATTCTATAAAGTTTAATTAATTGACTGTTAGTGAAAGCTAGCAGTCTTTTTAAAATACTAAGGGAAATGGGATGGACAAACTTATGGAACAGATTTGGGATGACAGACATCATTACTAATTGAAATATACTTTAGGTAGCGTTTTTACTTATGAAAAAAGCTTTACTGAAAAAACATTGTAATAAATAAGAGGAGTAAGGATATGATAGGTTATTTTCCAACGCCATATGAAGATGAACTATATTACAGTATAATAGCTCGTTATCACATTCATGTAGGTAACTTGAGTAGAAAACATACAAATAAAGAACTATTTGGAAAGAAGGTAAATATTAATTTAGAATTACCAATGGGACTCGCTCATTTAGTATCCCAAATCAATATATTCTCGAAAGAATTTACTAAAGAGTATTTTATTAACCAGCATACAGTGATACCGTTTGTAAAACCCTTTAAAAGTGAAGAATGGAATGAGAAAATTTATAAAAGTGATTTTAAAAATTTATATATTTTTTTATTTAGTTACAGTAAATACAATGTAAAAAACAAGAAATATTTATATTATTGTGCAGAATGCTTAAAGGAACAGCTTAAGTCAAATGGTGAAGGATTTTGGAACAGGATTCATCAAATTCCAGGGATTTTTGTTTGTACTAGGCATAAGACTCCGTTATTAGAGTATTCGTTAAAAATATCCGAGATGGGCTTTATAAATTATTTAATTCCAACAATTGAAGATATTAGAGAACCACTTAGGAGCTATAGTGAGGAACTAATGAAATATTTGATCGATCTAGCAGAGGACGTTGAATACATTATTAGAATGAATTACAAATCGTTTTCTGAAGAGTATTATATTAGCAAATATGTAGATTTATTAGGTAAGAAAGGGTTTGCATATCCCATTAAAAAGCGAAGAGAATACTTACAAAAGTTAATAATTGAATATTATCCAACAGATTTTCTAGAGTTATTAGATTCATTTTTCAAGATAAGTGACAAGTTTTCTTGGGTTCCTAGTTTAATAAATATTGAAGAAAATAGGTCGTTACATCCGATAAGACACTTATTATTAATGAGATTATTAAGTGGATCAGCCAAAAATTATTTTGAAAAGGAGAACTCATTTAAACCTTTTGGTGAAGGACCTTGGGTTTGTATGAACCCGTTTTGCAAGAATTATTTAAAAGAGAATATAAAAAATGTGAATGTTAGAGTAAATAATTCAGATAGGAAAATTCAAGGTATCATAAAGTGTAATTGCGGTTTTGAGTACATAATTAAGGAAGGGGAAAAATCTCCTTTTGATATAAGGGATTTCCATAGAAGAATAGTAAAGCGAGGCCGAGTATGGGAACTTAATTTTAATGAATTACTTAAACAAGATCTAACACTGAACAAAATAGCGGAATTAGCAAATATATCTAGGGATACAGTAATAAGGATTAAGAATAGGGGGCATCTTTCTTCAGTTCAATTAAAAAACAAAGAAGGATTAATGAACAAACAAAAATTAAAAACGGAGTACTACAAAGAGGAATTTCTAAAAATCCGAAAAGAAAATCCAGAATATTCACGCTCTGACTTAGGTAAAGCATATACTAAAATATACGGATGGCTTTTACAATATGATAAAGAATGGTTAATTCGCAATTCTCCTTACTTGAGGAGTACTGGTAATAGAGAAAAAATAGATTACTTAGAGAGAGATAAAGAATTACTAAGCAAAGCAAAATTAATAATAGATAGTTGGTCAGAACATGAAGGAAATTTAAAGAGATTGGTTAGGAAAAGTAGGACAGGGATAATAAATTTACTTGATGTCAAAGCAAGTTATAGTTTGTTCAGTGGAAAATACCCACTTACTACTAAGTATATCAATTCGAATATAGAGACGGTTGAGGATTTTCGGCATAGAAGAATAAAAATTGTTATGGATACCAAATATAAAGACGAGATTGTAACAAAAAATATGGTTATTGAAGCAGCTAATCTTAAAAACTATATTAGAATTAATATAGAGAAACGAGAAAAATTACTAAAATATATAGAGGATTTAGTAACTATCCATAATAACAAATTCTTATAGAATAAAGCTGTGAAGAAACATATTTAAACTATAATGTAAGTACATAATTTTCGTATTGGTATACAACTTTTTTGTAACAGTTTATTGCAAAATAAGTTAATTTGATGAAAATAAGTATACGACTTTATTGTCATTTTAAAGATAAGAAAGACACAAGAATGCGGGTTTGAACATTTGTTAGTATACAACTTTATTGAAACTCTTCAGAAATAAAGGGTTATTCCAAAAAAGAGCAGCCTTTCCTCATACCGAGTGGAAGACTGCTCTTTTAATAGGGTCCATATAAAGTTGAGGCCTCTAACGACAACACTATAGTAATCTAATAAATTTTTATACTAATAGCCAATTCCGTCTGTTTCCCAAACAAATCCTACAGGCCAAAATGGAATTTTATAGAATCCCGAAAGATCATTTCGTTCTGCTATTTCTTCCACCTTGATCTCCGTATCATCAAAGGTATCCTCGTTTATTTCCTCGACTTTTTCTGGAATCTTGATATAGCCAGATGTTAATTCGGCTATATGGAAGGCATGTTGAAAAACAGCAGCCTCACCAACAGGTTCGTACTCAGGAATGAAATATGGCATAACGATGGTATGATCAAAGTTCATCGTATGTAGAGCACCAACATCCATTGAAAAACCTACATTTGCTTTATAAAAACCAACGACTTTAAAATTCATTACTTCAGAAATCAATTCTAAGGGAATTATATCACCGATTTTATAAATCTCTTTATATGCATTCCCTAATACAATACTAATTGGTTCGTCCGGTTCTTTAAGCGTAAAATCAGATATTTGAAGATTCCTACCCTCTTCAATACTATCATCAAAGCGATTGAAGACACTTTCTCCTAATAAAACTGTCTTTAGGGGCGTTGTCATAATCTCTTTACCCTCCCAATCAAACGAAACCATATTATTTGGATT
Organism: Lysinibacillus sp.; assembly: GCF_032093475.1. Classification (NCBI taxonomy): domain Bacteria; kingdom Bacillati; phylum Bacillota; class Bacilli; order Caryophanales; family Bacillaceae; genus Lysinibacillus; species Lysinibacillus sp. The sequence goes on from NZ_DAMDAY010000003.1 coordinate 59,282, forward strand.
TTGGGTTTTCATTTTAGGATCTGCGGCTAGATATTCTTCATATCCATCTACAAAACTTGGATCACCATCATATTTCCCTCTATAAAATAAGGGATTTTCACTCACAAGAACATAATCAAAAGCCGTTTTCATTTCATCATACATAGCCTTTACTTCTTCAATAGGTACATCTGTTACGCCATTTGAAAGTTCTTCAAAGGCAAACACAGTTTTATAGTACGGTTCAAAATTAGGTACATCAGCAATGTAATCAATGTAATCCTCGTAACTATCAAACGACGTGGGTTTTTCCGCTTCCTCTGTTTGTGATTTTTCAGGTGTGGCTGTTTCGCTCTGAGTTTGTTCTACATCTGCCCCACTATCACCCTCAGTTCCGCTACATGCTGCTAATAAGAAGATACACATAACTCCGCCAATGCTATAGAAAAGCTTTAGAAAACGTAAAAACAAGGTTTTTACTAAATTACCAAGCGTAGAAGATACGAGGTGTTGCATTTGAAACAATTCCTACAGCTGGGTGAGAGGTTGCATTGGCGATAGAACCTTTATTTAACATATTGGACCCTGTAGTATCAAGTCGTCCATTAGACCAAATTTCTGCCCGGGCAGTGAAGCGTGGCGCAGTTGCTTCTACCCAGCCAGCTGCAACATGGTCCCCTCCGTGATTATTTGGAGATACATATAACCGAACATCACTACCTAAAACTTGATAAGAAGCAAGAGTAGTAGCACGCCCTTCCATATTATCTGCTGTTGCCGTACCGTATCCACCACCTGCAGAAACGTCCATTGTATAGACTTTGCCATCCACCGTAATTGTTTCCGGCAACTCTGGAGCAGAAGTTGGTGCAGCAGAAGCGGCTGGTATACTAGAAGCCACCGTTCCAGCGATCATCAATGCCGCCGCCATGTTTCTAAAAATATTACCTTTTTTCATACTAATCATCCCTTCTGTTCTTCTTTTTCCCTTATAATTACGGAAAAATTATAAGGTTATTAAAACGTAACATTAATGGAATAATTAGTCAAATATGTATCTATTTACAATTCTATTGTTAATCAATGAGACATTAGTGCTTTTTTCATAAATAGCGTATGTTCTATTGAGCGAATATAATTGCCAATAATGATAGCTGAAATACACTTCAAGACGTGTTAATTTAACATTATCAAGCATTTTGATAAGGATAGGTTGATTACCGATACCAATATATATAAATAATAGAAAAAGACTAACTTGGTAACATATAAATAGAAAATAATGATAAAAAATAAAAGGTTGTTTTATTTTCTCTTTGTCTTTCTTTATCATAATAGAAGACCATTTGAGACAAGGATTAACAAAAGTGTGCCAGGTTTAGTATTATTTGATAGGATTTTTATCAACCTATGTTCCTTTTCTTTGCCAATAAGAGCAACATAGCCAAGCCAAAAACCAGTATTTAAATTGAAAATTAAATATGGTATTATAATATTAGTAAAATATTAACAATTACCTCTTCTTTTTTTTGCTCAAAAAGCGAACATATGTTTCTTATTCGAAAAATGTCATAAGCAAAGGATGTGTTTTATTGAAAATGCTGAAATTATCCTAGTAGAATATATAAGTTCAATAAAGCTAAAATACACTAAAGCCCACTTAAATTATTAAGTGGGCTTTTAAAGCTTATAAAGCGAATTGAAATATATTATATAGCGTTTGCGATTAACAATAAATCATTACAAACTCCCAGTAATTGAAAAACTTCTAGCTAAAGTACTTGGTCCTCCTAAATAACCAAGACCTTCGTTAGGATGAGCAAAAATCTGGCGATTACTTACCCCATTATTTAATGTTAGATAAAGCTCATGTGATGGAGCTCTGTCATGCTTACCTTCAAAGCTATAAGTACCATTACTATTAGTAACAACTCTCATGAGAATATCTATCTCATGTCCGGATATTGGTATATAGGGATTTCCGACTTTATGATAATAAGTATAGTCAGCTTTTGTATAAGTATGTGTATTTTTTACTCCATACATTAATTCATCTGATGCTGTTTTTGAAGAAATAAGTTTTTTGCTATCGTCATACGCAGTTGTTTTACCTACATTCTTACTAAAATCATGCGTTGAATCATAAGAGAAAACTGTTTTGCCCCACATTTTTGTTCGGTATTTTTCCGAATCAAAACTGAAAGTCCTATTATCTCCTCCGAAGAATGCAATTCCATTTAACGGAATAGGATCTTCAATATAATCCATTGGAAGGAATGTTTTATAAACCCAAGAGAAACTTGTAGTAGGTGTTGCTAGCGGTTGAATTGGCAATGAAGGAGGAGTTGTATCTACAATTCTAATTATGCTAACTGGTCGGCTTTGACTCATTTGTTCAATTTCTTTATCACTAAGATCAAGAAGCTCATTGTCTGATAGAAAATTCTTTGTTTCTACCTTTTCACTATCGGAAAGAGGAATTGAGAATTCAATTTCATATGTGTATGTAGAATTCTTAACTATGCTTACGTCTGTATAATTACTATCACTTATAGTAGCTATTAATTCTTGATTCCTGAAAACACGGTATTCTTCAACCCCAGGGATATCATTCCAGTCTAGATTAACCCCTTCACTTGATGCAATGCTGGTAATAGAAGTATCAATTTCGGTTGAGGATGCTAGAGTTCTCATATTTAGTTTATTTGTATTTTTAAGAGTAGTTGTAATAATATGTTGGCTGTTGGTGATGTTGCCGTCATTATAAGCAACTATATAAAAACTAACTAAACTATTCGACTCTAAATCAACTAATTTATAACTATTCTGGTCTCCGTTATAAATAATATCACCTTTATTATCGATAATTTTAAATAAATCCCCTTTAAAATTCCATTGTACGTCTATAGAGTTGAAATCTGGTGTTACACTAACTGATGGAATGGTTTTATCGGACGCACTTGCTTCCATTATATCTGAAAAGCTAAAAAACATTACAAAAGTTAGTAACAAAGTAAGAGTTAATGGTAACTTCATGCAATTTCTCCTTTTATTTAATTTTTAAACTCGAATATATACTATCATATATAAAATAGAAAAACTTGATTTTTTTAATAATTAAATTTTATGATATAATAAATTTATTGGAAAAATATCATAAAATTACTTAAATATTATTAAGTAGAAATGGAGTAAATATGAAAAACAAAACACTGCAGTCATCATTTCATAGACCTTATATTAAATTCCTTTCTGCAATTTTCACAGCTATCACAATACCAATATTTTTGGGAGTATTTAAATACTTTTCAGCAGGTGAAGGAAGAATCGATGAATTTTTTTCTAATTTTGGATATGAATTTACAATAACGTTGATTATTAATCTAACATTTCTTTTCATCATCATTTTTCCTTTGTCTATACTGATTGATGGATTAATTATAATGAAGGTTAAAAATAAAAAAACATTTATATTTCCATCATATGTTATTTCTTATGTTCTCATAGGAATAATAAGCGGATCAATATACTCGTATTTTATTTCAAGCTTTAATCCTATTAGTTCGATATTATATGGCCTTGAATTAACATTTCTATTTGTTATATATCAATTTACTTTTAATTGGTTAATCAACAAAATTAAAATAATTTTATCTAAAAACGCCCAGAGTTAAATCTGAGCGTTTTTTTAGATTTTTGTTGAGAATTTATGTTAATACCCTTGTTAAAAAGGTGAGAAAGTTGAGGTATCTTATAAGTGATTTAGTTCTTCTAATAATACCTTTTCCCTCCATGATTCCAATCACCTTATTTTTTTCGTCAGTTATTTCACCAGTAAAAGCACAACCTGATTGATTTTACTGGTGAAATAAAGCTCGTTCATCCTCGACAAAAAATTGGGGGCATTTTCTACAATCCTTAGTTTTTACGAAGTTCCATTGGATGACTAATACTGCCAAGTTAATCTACCTTTCTTATAAGTCCTGTACTTTCTAATAGGGGGCTACAACTTCGTATTCTATTTGTGGGTTGGTATTTAATCATAAAAGAAATATAAAAAACTGGAACAATCGTGAAGGAACTGAAAAAATTAATTGGATAGACAATAATACAGTGGTAATAAACGGTCATACGTTAGATGTGTCAAATGATAAATTTAAGTTTAGAAAACAATAATACTCGCCCTTTTCTTCAACAATCGGGCGCGATTCGGTAGTGACCCCTTAAAGTTAGAGTTTTTATTATGCAGCTAATTGGCTGGCATGTTTTCGGTAATTTACCAGACTCATGCCGGCCAGTTTTTGTTTAATACGAACATTATTATAATAATTGATATACTCATTTATTTTCTTTTGTAATGCTTTATAAGAGATTAATTGTTCTCCATAATACATTTCCTGTTTTAGTAAGCTAAAGAAGTTCTCCATGGCCGCATTGTCTGCGCATGTTGCTTTACGAGACATGCTTTGAAAAATCCTGTTCTGCCTTAATGTTTTCACCCACGTATTGTGTTGATAGTGCCATCCTTGATCAGAATGAATTGTTGTCCGATATTCAGCACGCTTTAGAATAATTGGAAGTGCTTGTTTAAGTGAATCTAACACAAAATCTAGGCTTGGCCGTTTTGACATACTAAACCCAATAATCTCACCATTATATAAATCCATGATCGGACTTAAATATAATTTTTCATCATCTGTACATTTAAATTCAGTTACATCAGTCACCAATTTTTGAAGGGCATATGACGTTCTGAATCTACGATTCAAAAGGTTTTTAGCGACTTTCCCAACTGTTCTTTTGTATGATTTGTAGCGTGATTTACGTACGAATTTTACACATTTTAACCCTAGGTTTTTCATGATTCGTTGTACCTTTTTATGATTAATTGTATGTCCTTGCACTCTTAATTCCGCATGAATTCGGCGGTAGCCATATCGACCTTCATGTTTTTCAAAAGTCTCTAAAATCAAGACTTTCCTCTCTACGTCTGGATCCTTTTGCCCCATCTGTTTGATATGATAATGATACGTCGCTTCTGGATTTTATTGATAACAAAAACCCCAGTTTGATACTGGGGAGACGGTTTGTCAGGTAAAAATATTATTTTTCTGGATAATCTACATGTAATGGTGGTGGAACTAACCAACCTTTATTTTTATTTAGACGAAGTAGTTTTGCACCGATTTGAGCTTTTGCTGTATGAAATTGACTATACATTAGTGCAATATCTTCTCGAGTAGATGTTCCCATTCCTTGACTGCATGCAACTAATCCTGTAGCAAGGTCGGCTGTAAGTGCAGCACTTATTTCAGGATCATTAAATTTTGCTCCAGGAGGAATATCTTCCATCCTTGCAACAGGTCGTTCGGGTGAAGCAGGAGGTAGAGCAATACCATTAGTTTTTAGAATTTTTTCTAATTGTTTTACTCATCTCTACAAAGTTCAATAATATCTTCAATAATTTTCTTAAGGTCTTCATCTCCAGCATGATTGTAAAATGTTTGATAGCCAGAAATTATACCATAGTTCACAACTAAACCCGACCAAACACTAAATACTTCACCATAATGCAATGGTTCATCTTTTGGATTTCCACCCATAATACCCACAATTACAATGTAAGGATAGTTTTAGACCGGAACATATATTTAAATAATAATATTTCGGTTATCTTGGTAGTTAATTACCAATTTACTTGCAATGCATATACTTTTGCGTTTATTTTTCTATTGAATGTCGGTACATCTAATGCAAGTGAAGTAGTTTTAAACGACACAGAGATTGAAAAATTGAGAGAAAATTACATATCACTAGGTATTGATGAAGTATCAGGAGAAAAGCTAATTCAAAAAGTATTAAATGGGGAGCTATTAGATTCACAAAACCCTGAAAAAATTAAAGAAAAAGAACATGAGCTTGTTTTACTACCAGATGGCGAAACAAATATCATAGTTTTTGATGACGGTTCGAGAATTGCTTTACAAATGGAAGAAGAAAATTTAATTACACCATATGGGTATTCTGAAGTACCTGTGAGCAACAGTTGTTCTTCAGGTTCTGGATATAATACATGTACTGTTACAGTAAAATACAATGATTTAATATGGACTATTTCATATAAAACAACAGTAACTCGTGTACAGGGTGGACAAACTACAATAACAGATCCTAGAGACCTATATGTTGATATGGTTTTATACGATTGGTTAACATTGGATCAAAAAGCTACTAATCCAACGGCAACTAGTTCAAAACCAGCTAGAACTGCTTGGAAATTCAAGGCTTCTCATAAAACAGGTTTGTACACTGTTACAAGAGATCTTGCAGTATATGCAACAAACTCAAGTATTTATACTAGACTAGAATGGCAATAATTTTTTAAATATTAAAAGACAAAATCAATTATTTAGGTTTTGTCTTTTTATATTTAATATGAATTAGCCGTAAGGGAGATAAATTATGGACATTATAGTTTTAATAGCAATATTATTAATTATTTTTTTCACGAGTAGCACAATAGAAAAAAAAATAGAAAAAATGAATGATAAAAATTCAGAGATAATTGAGTTATTAAAAGATATAAAAAATGAACTTAAAAACAAATAAAAAACATTGAAATTCTTTTGCCTTATTCCTAAAAGGAGTAAGGTATTTTTTTCTCATTAGAAATTTGTACATAAATCCATCGTTTTGTATACACGGAATATACTCTACTAAAAAATCAGGTTTATTAATTTGAAAAAAACCATATTTGTCTTCTAGCTTAGGAGTTAAAAAGTAAAGGTTCAAAAATGCAGGCAAAAGGTTCTAGCCCCTGCTGTTACAGAATCAGACTTGAACTGAGAGTTCTTTGGATGTAGATGAGTTTCAATATGAAGGGAGATTTTCTAAGTGTCATACATCAAAAGAAATGTTAGATCTTTACAATAGCAACAAGACTGTAGGTATGTTTAACAACAGGAAGTAAAGAAGCGTTAATGATACACAAATATGGATTTTCCCCAACATAGATGATGACGAATCTAATTTTCGTGTATTTTTATATTCAACAATCGTGCGCAATTGTTGGGCAACAAATCAACTATAAAAGTAAAAGGATTGAGCCATACACAATTATTATAAATAATCGAGAAACACACTTTCCTTCCAATGATAATGAAAATTAAAAGCAAAACCCACAATAAAGGAGCTTTATGTCCTATATTGAGGATTTTTATTAATTCCTAAGTATACAACTTTTTTGCAACACTTATGTGGATATCTTATCCAATAAAAAGAATTTAAAAATGCGTCTTTTAGCGTTTGAAAGTATAAGACCTTTTTTTAACTTAACAGTGAGTAATAACTAATACTGTCACATTATATAATTTTATTTGTCCATTAAACCTTGGTACAGAGTAGTTGTTACTGTACCAAGGTTTTTTATAAAGATTAAAAACTTCTGCAATAATTATAATTTATGTTTTCCTCTCAAAAGTCCTCTGTCATTTAATGGTATATAAAGCCTTCAACTGATTTGGTTGAAGGCTATTCAACTATTCCTTTGAACTATAGTATAATCAAGAAATTAAGTTTGATTCAAACTAGCCTTTCTTATGATATTTAGTAAGTTTTTATAGATTCTTCCTATTCAAAAAAGCAGTCAGATTACATAGCTTTGTCTTTATATTTCCTAGCAACGACATGAAAAAAGTTTTCGCTTTTTAAATAATTGGAGTGGCATATTTTTAACTATAGTGAGGTGAAAATTAACAGTAATAAATGAAGTACACTAGTCGAAAAGGAAAAAATACATTGAAGAAAAATAAGATTCCATTACAAACAAAAATATTGGGACTAATTAGCACCCTGATCCTTTTTATTGTATGTCTTCTTGCAAGTGTATTTGCTTACTTGCAATATGTTGATGCTAGGACGCAAGTAAAACAATTAGCATTGCAATCGGCTATGACTATTTCTCTCATGCCGGAACTTAAAGAATCCATTGGGAAAAGCGATTTAGAGCTAAGTTTTCGCCCAATTGCTGATCAGGTAATAGATCAGGTAAATGCGGAAAATATTATTATTGAAGATCGGGAGAAGATTATTTATTCGCATAGAAACCCAAGTCAGGTCGGTAAGAAGAGTTTTGACCATACAAATAATCACGGGTTAATATTTGGTGGCTCTAATAATTTTGAAGTGGAACGCGAGAGTGGTTCTGTTTTAATAGGGAAGGTTCCTATCATTTCAGACAATGGAGAGTACACTCGTGTAATTGGAACCGTAGCAGTTGAATACGCGGAAAAAGACATCTATCAAAATATTTACAAGCGTGTTAAGTCTATTCTCATTGCCTCTTTAATTGTTCTAATTTTAGGAATCATTGGTGGTATTTTTTTAACCAAAAGTATTAGAAAAGATACTATGGGCCTGGAACCGCATGAAATCTCGTCATTATATAGGGAAAGAAGCGCCATTTTGTTATCGGTCAAGGAAGGGATCATAGCAATAGATCATAATGGATTCTTAACTTTAATTAATCATTCTGCAAGGTCAATGTTGAACCTTATTGATGATTCCTCGATTGGCCAACATATTAAATTTGTATTACCATCCATTAATATCGACTATGTCCTGCAGAAGGGTAAGCCAATTCATAATGTAGAGATAATAATAAATGATAAAGTATTTATTTTTAACTTTATTCCAATCATTGAAAATGAACAGATTGTGGGTGTGGTTTCTAGTTTCCGAGATAAAACAGAGCTGAAAAAGCTTATTGATACGATCACGGAGGTTCGCGAATATTCAGAGGGACTTCGTGCCCAAACTCATGAGTACGCTAATAAACTTTACTTATTATCAGGGTTAATTCAATTAGAGAGATACCAAGATGCATTTGAATTTATACAAAAGGAGTCAACTAATCATCAGCAACAGAACCGTATACTTTTTAATCAAATTCATGATATAAATGTTCAAGCTATACTATTAGGGAAACTAGGCAAAGCATCGGAAAAGAAAGTTACTTTTGAAATTGATCCAGATAGTTATGTAGACCTCTTACCAAGTCATATTGGAATCACTGATATCGTTACAATCATTGGAAACCTTATTGATAATGCTTTTGATGCAGTAGTCAACCAGGAAGAGCGAAAGGTGATCTTTTCAATTACAGGAATTGGGAATGATATCATTATTGAAGTAGCAGATAACGGAAAGGGGATTGCTGAAGACGTGTTAGATTCTATATTTGATTTACACAGCTCATCTAAAGGTAAAAACAGAGGGTACGGCTTATTTAATGTTAAACAAATTGTAGATTCTTTAGGTGGAACAGTAGAAGTAAATAATGACAAAGAAGGAGGGGCCATTTTCACGGTATTCCTTCCGAAAAAAATTAAGGGATAAAATGAAACTTACTCAGTGAAATTTTCTAGAGCTCCACTGATGTTGAAATTAAGGGTTTACTCCCATCTAAGACGTTAAACGGGTTGGTGTTTATATACCAGCAAAGCGAGATAAAAGAAGGAGAGGAGAAAAATGATTAAGGTTGTCATAGCGGAAGATGATTTTCGAATTGCACAAGTACAAGAACAGTTTTTGCAAAAGGTACCAGATGTAAAGGTCGTTCAGAAGGCACTGAATGCAAAGGAAACAATGGAAATACTAGAGAATTACGAAGTTGATTTGCTTTTTTTAGATATCTATATGCCTGATGATCTTGGAACAAATTTGTTATCAAAGATTCGAGAAAATTATCCTTCAATTGATATTATTATGGTGACTGCTGCAACAGAAAAAATAATGCTTGAAGCGGCTGTGAGATATGGTGTTAGTAATTATTTATTGAAGCCAGTGACCTTGGAGAAGTTTGTTGAAGCAGTTGAAGAATATAAAAAGAAGAAAAGACTACTAAGCCATAGTGATGAGGTGAACCAAGTATTGATTGATCGATATTTTGGGGTAGCTAATCAAACCTCCGTCAATCAAAAAGATTTACCTTCAGGTGTAGATCGTCATACTTTGGACAAAGTGAAAAAAGTAATGAAAGAACTAAAAGGCGGTATTTCCATTGAGGAAATGGGTGAACAAATTGGAGCATCACGTACCACTGCAAGAAGGTATTTAGAGTTTCTCGTTTCAATTGATGTTTGTACGGCAAAACATGAATATGGTGTCGTCGGCAGGCCTGAGAGGAAATATTACTATAAAGGATAACAAGGTTCGATCAATAATATAGACAAGGAATGAACAATGAGAAAAAAAATAATGAGTATTTTCACGCTTATTGTATTACTTTGCTGTGGTTGTTCACAAGATGAGGGGCAAGAAGCTATAACAGATACAGTAACAATCATTGCTCCAAGCTCTATAGGTGGAGGTTGGGACAAAACAGCAAGAGCTATACGGGACATTTTAGTGAATAACAATTTGGTTGACGAAGACATTCATGTACTGAATAAAATAGGTGCTGGTGGAGAGCTAGGATGGAAATATACAAAGCAGCAAAAAGATCATGTGCTGGCAATGAATTCAAGCCTACTCATTACCAATCATTTATTGGGACAAAGTAAGTTAACTTATAAAGATTTTACACCGATTGCCACCCTAGCTACTGAATGGGATGTTGTCATTGTTTCAAAGGATTCAGAAATAAAAAGTGCAAAAAATTTAATGGAGAAGCTGAAAGAAACACCTCAAGCATATAAAATAGGTGTCTCCCCGAGATTAGGCAATGATGATCAGATTTCTTTTGTATTAGCGAGTAAACAGGCAAAAGTAGAACCTGAAAAACTAGATTTTTTTGTATATGAAAATAGCAATCAAGTAGTGGATGCATTATTAAAAAAGCAAATAGATGTTGCAACGATGACTTTATCCGAGGCTAAAAAATATTATGATTTGAATCAGGTGCAACTGCTCGTCATTTCATCAGAGAAACGATTAAAGGAGCTTCCCGAAATTCCTACATGGACAGAAGAAGGAATTGAGTTAGTTTTTAAACATTGGCGCGGCATTATGGGACCGCCTAATATGTCAAAAAGGGAAATCGAATTTTGGGAGATGACATTTGCAAAAATGGTAAGAACTGAAGAATGGAAACAAACTTTAAAGAAATATATGTGGGAAGATTTTTATATGAACAGTAGTGAAACCTCAAAATTTCTTGATGAGGAAAATAAGAAATATGAGAAATTATTAGAAATTTATTAAGAAGAGCTACTTTTTAATATTTTAATGGAAAATTAATGGTTTTTTATTCTTTATTATATTCAGATATGACTTACAAGGTTGACTTATGAGACCTATGTTTTTGCCTTTCTACCATTTCATACATGTGGTAGAGAGATCATGCATAGTCCTAGGTTAGCCTTTTTTGTTTTGTGTTAGGGAAGACATTAGGTGGCGTAAATCTTAAATTTACCGTGAACAAAATGTACGAAATAGATAAAAAGAAATTAATAAACATTAATTTGTAAACGATTACATTTGATCGAAATTATTTTATTATAGGGTAAATATTCGAAAAATTAGTTATTTATCGAATTGGTAAATAATTTAGTAGAGCAATTGGGGGGAGAATTATGCTAGCAATTTTAGGCTTTTTAATGATATTAGTAT